>CAZYUZ010000001.1:0-34876 GCA_964650775.1 uncultured Lachnoclostridium sp.
TCTCTCGCCAGAGAAGTTGGTTTACAGGAGATATAGATCATTCTCTCTACGCCATAATCGATAATCTTATCCAGTGCCTTTGGATGAATGCCATCTCTTGGCGGGTCAAGTACGATAAAGTCAGGTTTTTCTGTAATGTCATCTAACACTTTCAGCACATCTCCTGCTAAGAATTCACAGTTAGAGAGTCCATTCAGTCCTGCATTTACTTTCGCCGCTTCCACCGCTTCTTCAATAATTTCTACACCAACAACTTTTTTCGCTACCGGTGCTAAAATCTGTGCGATGGTTCCGGTACCACTATAAAGGTCAAATACCACCTGATCTTTGGTGTCGCCGATATATTCTCTCGCTTTTGAATAAAGCACTTCTGCCCCCAAAGAATTTGTCTGGAAGAAAGAGAATGGTGAAATCTTAAACTTCAATCCGAGCAGTTCTTCATAGAAGAAATCCTGACCATATAAAATATCTGTGCCATCGTTCTGCACCACATCTGCAAGACTGTCATTCTTTGTATGAAGAATGCCCGCAAATTTGCCTTTCAATGGCAATGCAAGCAGTTTGTCTACCCAAGGCTGTAAATCTACTTCCATCTGTGTACTTGTAACCAGGTCTACCAAAATTTCCTGAGTTTTTACTGCCTTACGCACTAACAGATGACGCAGATACCCTTCATGACGCATTTTCTGAAAGAATGGAACTTCCGCTTCTCTGAAATGTTCCAGTGTTGCTGATAAAATTGCTCTAAAATCTTCATCTACAATCTGGCACTGATCTACTTCTACGATGTCATAAAAGCTTCCTCTCTTGTGCATTCCAAGAGATAATGGACCTCCTTTGTAAGCATCCCCAAAAGAATACTCCATCTTATTACGGTAAGCGGTATGTACCGGACTTGGGATAATCCCTTCAAATGGAATCTCCGGACACACAGGTTCTAACAGTGCTCTTACCTGTGCTTCCTTCATTTTCAACTGCTCTTCATATGGCAATGTCTGGAATTCGCATCCGCCGCAAATGCCATAATGTGGACATGGTGATTCTATTTCCACAGGGGACTTCTCTAATACTTCCAGAAGTCTTCCTTCACATTTTCCTTTTCTTTTTTTACTGATAGAAAAGCTGATTTTTTGACCTGCTACTGCATGCTTTACAACCACCTTTTCCCCTTCCACATTCAAAACACCTTTATTTGGAAACGCAACATATTCTACGCATCCTTCGTAAATCTGTCCTTTTTTCATAACTTCCCTTTCTTATAGCCGATGTGATTGACTGTTTACTTTATACATAAAATGAGGCTGCCCTGTAAGAGCAGCCCTATCAATCTTTTGCTTATTCTACTGTATCATCTACAACATCTTCTGCTGGTGCTTCTTCTACAGCAACTTCTTCTTCAAATTCAAAATCATCTTCATCATCAAAGAAATCATCATCATAATCGAATTCATCATCGATGTCATCTTCGTAATCTTCTAAATAATCAGGTTTTACAAAACGATATACAGCGTATGCGATTCCTGCTACTGCTGCGATGATACCGATGATTGCAAGCACCCATAAAATGATTTTGCAAGCTTTACATTCTTCCTTTTCTTTTTTAAGAATCTGTGCTAATAATTCTTCTGCTCTGCTCATATGATAAGACCTCCCGATCAAACTTTTTCTTATGATACCACAAAATGTAGTATTTTACTAGAGTTCTGAAAAAATTTATATTTTCTTTAATTTTGCAAAAGATGCAAACATTTTCTTGCGTCCGTAGTTGTCAAAATCAACGGCTACCTCGTAGTCTCTTCCGCCTTCCGTGATTTCCGCAACCGTTCCTTCTCCAAATTTCATGTGACTCACACGATCACCGACACCATATTCCAGACTAGATGCTTTGGTCACTGTAAACTGCTGTACTGCTTTTGGCTTTTCGTGGAAGGTGCGTTTTACTTCTCTCCAGGAATCATTCTTTAGCATTTCCTCTGTTTTATCTTTTCGCACTTCACAGCCGCGTTCCAGATAATCTTTTGGAATCTCCTTCATAAAACGTGAAATCGCATTAAACTGATTTTCACCGCGAATCATTCGCATGCGTGCCGCTGTCATGGTCAGCTTTTTCATGGCACGGGTAATCCCTACATAGCAAAGACGGCGTTCTTCTTCGATTTCTTCTCTTGGATTATCGGCTGCAATAGACATATAACTTGGGAAAATCCCATCCTCCATACCTGCAAGATATACATATGGAAATTCAAGCCCCTTCGCACTATGGAGAGTCATCAAAAGAACTCTGTTTTCATCCTCATCCAGATTGTCAATGTCTGCCACCAGTGCCACTTCTTCAAGAAATCCAGAAAGTGTTGGCGGTTCGTCGATGCAATTATCCTCATAGGAGGTTACTTTTGAAATCAATTCGTCGATATTTTCGATTCTGGCATCTGCTTCGTCAGTTCCTTCCAACTCCAGCTCTTTTCGATAACCGGTCACTTCCAGAATGTCTTCCATCAGTTCTGTTAAGGACAATTCTTCTGCTTTCGCTCTGAAAGACTGAATCACCAAAGCAAAGTTTTTCAATTTTGATGCACTTCTTCCAAGTTCAGAAATACCATCTGCATTTGCCAATACTTCAAAAAAGCTCAGTTCATGCTCATTGGCATACTTCTGCACTTTGTCTATGGTAGTCAGACCAATGCCTCGCTTCGGTACATTGATGATACGTTTGACTGCCAGATCGTCCACACCATTGTCGATGGTCTTTAAATACGCCAGTAAATCTTTGATTTCTTTACGGGCATAAAAGTTTACGCCGCCAATCAGACGATACGGAATGTTATCGCGGATGAACTGTTCTTCAAAAAGACGAGACTGTGCATTGGTTCTGTATAATACCGCATGATCCTGATAGCGGCTGTCACACTGGCGCACACTCTTTCGAATCTGCTCTGCGACGTATTCCGCCTCTTCATATCCGTTATAGAACTGACGGAAATAAATGCCTTCGCCATCCTCTGACTCTGTCCAGAGCTTCTTGTCCTTACGACTGATATTGTTGCTGATGACTGCATTGGCTGCATATAAAATATTTCCTGTAGAACGGTAATTCTGCTCAAGCTTGATTACTCTTGCATCCGGGAATACTTTTTCAAAGTTCAAAATATTTCCAATATTTGCCCCACGGAATTTATAAATGGACTGGTCATCATCACCTACCACGCACAGGTTCTGATATTTCTGCGCAAGTAAACTTACGAACTTAAACTGCGCTGTATTGGTATCTTGATACTCATCCACCATAATATATTTAAATCGTTCCTGATAATAATCCAGTACTTCCGGATGGCTTCTGAAAAGCTCTACCGTCTTTACAATCAGATCATCAAAATCCAGCGCATTGTTCTTCTTCAGTGCCAGCTGATATTCCCTGTAGGCACGTCCGTAAAGCTGCTGCTTATAATCCAGACCGGCGTTAATCATAAATTCTTCCGGAGAGATCAGCTCATCTTTCGCATGGGAGATGACTCCCAAAAATGTTCTCTCTTTGTAAATCTTTGGATCAAGGTCTAAACTTCGAATCACATCCTTCATGACAGACTTCTGATCATCCGTATCATAAATCGTAAAGTTTGTATCATACCCCAAAAGATCAATATGGCGTCTTAAAATGCGCACACAGGTAGAGTGAAATGTGGAAACCCACACACTGTCGCTGCCAAAGCCTACAATTTTATCCACACGTTCTCTCATCTCGCCTGCCGCTTTATTGGTAAAAGTGATGGCAAGAATGTTCCACGGATTTACACCGCACTCCTCAATCAGATATGCAATTCTATGGGTCAGCGCTCTCGTTTTCCCGGACCCTGCCCCTGCCAGAATCAGCAGCGGACCTTCCGTACAAAATACTGCCTCCTTCTGTTTTTCATTTAATGTATCGTAATTGCTCATATGCCATCCTCACGTTCTCTTTCCTATATTGATACATTTTACCATACATACGTTCGATTATCAACCAATTATGAAATTTACATAATCTTGCTCAAAAAGGCTTGCAAAGTCACTTCATTTGTTTTATACTATAACGTATTAAAGTGCGAAACTGCGAGGAGAAATGCAATGAAGTTTGTTTTAGACACGCACACTCATACATTGGCAAGCGGTCATTCCTACAGTACCATCCGCGAAATGGCGCATACCGCCAATGAACGAGGCTTAAAACTTTTAGGTATCACAGAACATGCACCAAAGATGCCGGGGAGCTGTCACGAATTCTATTTCCAGAATTTGAAGGTTGTAGACCGTCATATGTGTGGTGTAGAACTGCTTTTAGGAGCAGAGCTCAACATCATGGATTCCAATGGAACCGTAGATCTACCAGACTCCATTTTACGTAAGCTGGATATTACCATTGCCAGCCTTCACATTCCATGTATGTCACCGGGTACAGAACTTGAAAACACCAAAGCTTATGTGAATGCCATCAAAAATCCACTGATTAATATTGTAGGGCATCCTGACGACAGACGTTATCCTGTAGATTATAAAGAAGTCGTTCTGGCAGCCAAAGAATATCATACGCTTATTGAACTGAATAACGCGTCCCTTACAGACGGCGGCGCCCGTGTCAATGCCCGTCCGCTGGATATCGAGATTCTTGGACTCTGCGCAGAATATAATGTACCGATCGTCATCGGAAGTGATGCGCATATTGATATGGCTGTCGGATGTCACGATAAGGCAGAGGCACTTTTAAAAGAAGTGAATTTCCCGGAACACCTGATTGTCAATCAGGACGTAGATTATCTAAAAAAATATGTAAATCGATATAAACTTTAAAGGAGAAACTAAAAATCATGAGCAAAACTGTCAGAACTGAAGCTGTTGATCACCTTTTTGAGGCAATCCTGACTTTGGAAAACAAAGAAGAATGTTATATTTTCTTTCAGGATGTCTGCACCATCAACGAGCTGCTCTCTCTCTCCCAGCGTTATGAAGTAGCAAAAATGTTAAGAGAGAAAAAAACTTATCTTGAAATCGCAGAAAAAACAGGAGCATCCACTGCTACCATCAGCCGCGTAAACCGTTCTTTAAACTACGGCTGCGATGGATATGACATGGTATTTTCCAGACTGGAAAAAGGAGAAACAAAATGAAAGTATTACAGAACTTAGAACCGGCTTCCGTTTTTCACTTCTTTGAAGAAATCTGTAGCATTCCACATACTTCTTTCCATGAAAAACAGTTAAGCGACTACTGTGTGGCATTTGCCAAGGAAAGAAATTTATATTACGAACAGGATGAACTTGGGAATGTAATCATCATCGGCGAAGCTACCGAAGGCTACGAAGATGTGGAACCGATCATTTTACAGGGACATTTAGACATGGTAGGTGACAAAGCACCGGACAGTGACATCGATCTTGAAAAAGACGGACTTCGTCTTGGCATCGACGGTGACTGGATTTACGCAGAAGGTACAACACTTGGCGGTGATGACGGTATCGCAGTTGCTTACGGACTGGCACTTTTGGACGATCCTTCAATTCCTCGTCCACGTCTGGAAGTTGTTTTAACAGTTTCCGAGGAAGTAGGCTTAATTGGTGCAACAGGCATTGATCTTTCCTGCTGCAAAGCAAAAAGACTCTTAAACGTAGACTCTGAAGAGGAAGGAATCTTCACTGTTGGCTGTGCCGGCGGTATCCGCATACAGTCAGACATTCCAATGAAGAGAGAACCAAAATCCGGTCTTTGTCTTGATTTCAAATTCCAGGGTATCTTAGGCGGACATTCCGGTATTGAAATCAATAATGGTCTTGCAAATGCAAACGCACTGACTGGTCGTTTCTTTATGGCACTCAAAAAAGTATGTGACTTTGAAGTCATTACTCTTTCCGGTGGTGTGAAAGAAAATGTCATTCCAAAGGATGCACAGTTCTCACTTCTTGTTTCACAGGCTGATTTCGCAGTTGTAGAAAAAGAACTGACTGACTTTAATGCGGAAATCAAATCAGAATATGCTGCAGCTGATCCAAACGCTACACTCGTTATGGCAAGTGCCGGTGTTTCAGATGCTTACGTATTAGATAATGATTCCATGGACAAATTGATCACTGCACTGAATCTTATGCCAAACGGTGTTCAGGCAATGTGTATTGACCTTCCAGGGCTTGTAGAAACATCCCTGAATATGGGTGTGATTTCTTTAACAGAAGACAATCTGCAGATGTGCTTCTCTATCAGAAGTTCCGTATCTTCTGCAAAAGCATATATTGCAAACAAAGTAACACAGTTAACAGAATTCTTAGGCGGTAAAGTTTCTACCTCTGGAGAATATCCTGCATGGCCATTGGCTCGCGAATCCAAATTCCGTGATCAGTGTATTGAAGTTTACAAAAACCTTTATGGTGAAGAACCACAGGTTGTTACGATTCATGCTGGATTAGAATGCGGTATCCTCTCTGAAAAGATTCCTGGACTGGACTGCATCTCTGTAGGACCAGACTTAAAGGAAATCCATACAATTAAAGAAAGAGCTTCCATCTCTTCTATCGCAAGAGTTTGGGAATTCATCAAAGCAGTTTTAGCTTACAGATAAACGTTCAGGAGTGTTTCTCCTACCATACAGCTTACAAAGAACGCCTCGAGGCTTCGCTTGACCTCGTCTTTTCTTTGCAAACTGTATGGCAAAAGAACACTCCTGATTTTTTTATCATCAGATGACCGTACAACGCAGGACTAGCTTTTCCTCTCCTTCAAAGGAAATAATCCCAAGATGCACATTTTTCTCTTCCACATCAAACAGTCGTCCTACTGCATACCGATATTCAAAAAGCTGGCCTTCATATTTCTCTCTCAGAGATGCCTCATAATCTTCCGTTGTAAGATATGGTGCATAATCTGATTTATAATCCAAAACCCAAAAACTTCCGTCCTGATTTTCCACGATCAGATCCGCTGTTCCATTCATCCATGTCGGCAGACATTTATCTGCAAACTCCATCTGTTCTTTAAAGTAAGAAAAATCAAGCTCTGTATATACATTCTTCGCCTGTCTAAACAGCTTCTTTTGATATGTCCATTCAGCAAAGATTGAAAGCATGCGAACCATAAACGTCTGATAAAGTTCCTCACGTTCCTTTTCAATATCTTTCTTATTTTCCAGAATTGCCTGCTTTACACAGATGCTCATCATTTTTTCAAGAGTTTTCGGCGCTCTTTCAAAATCGATTGCCCAGCGGTTAATGAAAAGCTCCAGACTGCGGTGCATTACATTTCCTGCAATATTTCCGGTCGGACGCATTTGGGGACGATAGGCTTCTTTCTGTTCGTCCGTCATCTTCTCTCTTACAGATGCCCGAATATCCGAACGTTTCTTCTCCAAACCGCTTGGACTAAGAGAATGCCAGGAAGGTTCCTGTTTTTCTAAAAGATTTTCCTCATAGGAATAGGTATCTGCTGTAGTTTCTTCTTTTGAAAATGCTTTTGCATTTTGTATAATTGATTCTACACTTTCTACTCCAGGCGTATTTTTTAACGGATAATCAATAAACATACAATGATCTTTAATGGCATCCATTACAATCAGCACCTGCTTTGCACGGGTAGCTGCTACATATTGTAACCTGGTCTGTTCTTCTGCTTCCTGTTGCTGTGCATCCTGTAATATGGCAGGAATTCCCGGGTAGTTGGCATAAACACTCCATCTCCCCCTTCTGTTTCTGCATGCAGGATAAAAATCCGAACCTTTTCTAAAAGATCCTAAACCAAACTGCATCTGTTCATCTCTTTTGGTCAGAATTACAATATTTCCTTCCAGACCTTTTGCTTTATGCAGATTCATAAAACGAACTGCATCTGCACCTTCTTCCAAAGATAATTCTCTGTCTACTACAGCATCACAATATCTCCAAAACGCTTCTGCGATGCCTGAACCGTTCACTTCTTCTGCAATAAGTACAGATTCAAACATCTGCTGAAGCTTGGTCTGAGCAGAAATCATCTGAACTTTGCTGATTTCCATATCCCTTGGAAGCAGCACGTCCAGTCGGCGAAGAAGGTATTCTGCCACACCATAATCAGACATCTCAGCTGTTTTTTTCAAAAGTTCATTAAGGGACGCATATTCATCCGCACATCCATTTTCCTTCAACGCCTCCAGCGCACCGATTTTTTTTGCATGATCGTAAGCGTGAGTCAGACAGTCATAAATTCTGGCATAGCATCTTAATACCTGATTGTTTTCTAATTTAATGGAGCCATCAATCTGTACCGGAATTTCACATGTCGACATCACTTTAAGATATTCGTCCATTTTATCTTTTTTGTAGCACAGAATCAGGATGTCCGAATATCTTACAGGGCGTTCTGACATCGTTCCATTCTGTTCATCCACAATCTGGTATGGTTTCCCTACAAGTTCCCGAATTAGTGTCGCAAGTGCCGCAGCATCCTCTGTATAATCAGTACTCTTTTTTTCCGGATTTTTATAATAATAAACCCCGGCCAATGTCTTTTGATCACACCCGGACGGCAGGACTTTTTTTGCAATCATCGGGCTGTATGGCTGATTTGAGGTGATTTGACGGCTGGCAAAACTATCGTTCACCCACTGAATAATCTTTTCATTGGAACGAAAATTATAGTTCAAATGATATACACCGGCATTGGAAAGAGCCCCCATCTTTTGCTTCGCTTTAAAATATACTTCCGGCTGCGCACCTCGAAATCGATAAATGGACTGTTTCGGATCACCTACCAAAAACAAAGCTCCGTCCCTTAACTTTGCAGAATCATTCTCATCTGCAGCCAGTTTCCAGATAAATTCTTCCTGAATATGATCTGTATCCTGAAACTCATCTACATAAATACAGCCAATGCGCTTTGCAAAGTATTTTCTTGCTTCTTCACTTTTACAGATCAAACGATGAGTTTTTTGCAAAAGATCATCGTTGGTCACATTACGAATCTGTCTGCTGTTTTGATATTCCTTCCTTGCTTTTATGGCATAATAAAGCAACTTTGTATAATATTCATCTTTTGTCACAATTTTTGTAAGAGTCGGTTGATAAATATTGGTGTTGTCCGGCAATTCACACATCTGCATAAAAAACTGTTCAATGATCTCCAGTACCGTGCTTTGCTTCCACTTCCATTGCGTCATACAATTCTTCAGCACTTTCCAGTCTTTCGTATCCAGTTTACCGATCCATTCTGTAAAGAAATCTTTATGCTGCTTTGCTGTTGCAGTTTCTTCTAAAAGTCTGATATCCATAGGAAGTTTCGCATCAAAAATGCGTTCCTTTAAAAGTTTCAAACAAAAGCTGTGGATTGTTGAAATGTTCATAAGATCCATCTGCTTTAAGGCTTCTTCCAGGAATTTCCGCTCTTTATCCGTCAGTTTTTCTGATCTGCTTTCCTCTCGTACTTTCTTTATGATTCGACTTCTTAATTCCTCCGCCGCTGCATTGGTAAAGGTAATTACCACAATTTTTTTAGGCGACATTCCATTCTTTAACTGATTCATGATACGGCTGACGATCAGTGTTGTTTTCCCCGCACCTGCTCCTGCTTCTACAAAAACATTCTGCTCCAGTTTTTCAATGATCTCTTTTCTGATATTATCTTCTGTCATAATCGTATCCACCTATATTTCTGCACCTAACTGTCTGCGGCACTGTCTTTTATAATTGCAATAGGTACATGTCGGTTCTTTTATACTGTAATCCCCTTCATCAAAGACACGCCATGCAAGCTCCCGTACACTTTGCGGCATATCATACTGCCCCTCTCCGTGATAAAAGTTTTCGTTTAATTCTTTTGTCACATCCAGAATCTGCTGCTCTTCATGAGGAAAAATATATTGCGCACTGTCAATTTTATAACAGGCAATCTCTCCGCCAAAAATCTGTTCCATAGTTTCCTGCATATCAGAAGTATACATCTGTGCTGCCAGTGCATACACCACATGCTGAATTTGCTTGTTTTCTGTTACGCCGCTTACAATGTTTGCTCTTTTTCCTGTCTTATAATCCACAACTCTCAGATAAAGGCAGCCATCTTCCCCAAGATACCCGTCCAGGCGGTCAATGGAACCATGAAACAGCATTACATAACGTTCTTTCTTTTCATCCGAATTTTCATTTGGATCTTCCACAAAAAACGGTACATTTTCAAATTTTAATTCACAGCCTAAAACTCTCCATTTCTTTCCCAGGTCATAATCTTTTTGCAGTTCCTTATAAAAATTCTGCAGATAGTTCCAAAGCAGCCGATTATTATCTTCTGCTTCTCTATCGTAAACACCTTTTGATACATATGGCTGTACTTCTAAAATTTTCTCAACAATGTCCTTATAGATTCTTTCGAATTCCTCTTTATCCGGTTCAAACTGAGAAACTTCCTTTTTCATAAGAAGGGCATTGCAATAGTTTTCCATCGTTTGATGAAAAAGATTTCCTTTGTTCGCAGGGCTCAGCCAGGCAGATTCCTTCTTTTCCTGAAATTCACGGTTTGCAATCAATTTTTCATACTGGTAATAATAAGCAAGCGGACAGTTTAACATGGTCTGCAGCGCACTTGGACTCATCTTACGAATGCGCCCCTCTTTTGTCTGCTCCTCATCTGTTTCTTCTGCGGCTTTTACTTCATCCTTTAAAATTTTAACCGGATGTTTTAATACAGAATAATTCTTTTTTTCTATTTCGTGTCCATCAGAATAATTCAGATAAAATACCGATGGGGAACTTTCTTTTAAGTAAACTGTATCATAGGTTGAATAACCCATTACAATTTCACCTTGAGAAAGTGTGGCGAAAGAATGCTCAAGATTTTCTCTTACCTTGATTCCTGCTTCCGCAGCAAGAATCACTTTTCCTTTTAGGTAGCGCTTCAGCTCTTCATCAGAAAGAACCGGTGACTCTATCGTATCCGCCTGAAACTGTTTCGCAGACAAGCCAATAACATACTGATATGGGCGTTCCAAAACTTCCAGATTCTGAACCCTCATCACGTGAACACTTCCCGCCTCATCTTCTGCAGAACTTACTTTCAATGTGCGTACACAGTCCTCAATCATTTGGATACATTTCTGCTGATCTTCCTGCACCGCCATCTGATCAAATACCGGTATCTGTTCTCTAAAAACAGAAAGCATCTGGTTACGCTTCTTATTCTGATGATTGGTATATTTTGACACAAAATCAAGCAGTCTGCCATATAACACACCACAGGAAGTTTCTTCTTCAAACACAAAAAGTAAATCATTTAAAAATTCTAAAAAGTACTGATATCTTATTTTTTCATATTCATTCTGTGAT
This sequence comes from uncultured Lachnoclostridium sp., assembly GCA_964650775.1. Lineage (GTDB taxonomy): Bacteria > Bacillota > Clostridia > Lachnospirales > Lachnospiraceae > HGM12587. The sequence goes on from CAZYUZ010000001.1 coordinate 11,301, forward strand.
ACGCGTTCCACACATTCTGCATAACGCTGTTTTCCCCAGCCGATGCCTTTTCGAAGAAAATGATTATAACAGGTCAATGGATTTTCCAAAGCATCGGTGTTTTCTTTTTGAATCCTCGAAAAACTGATCAATGGATTTTCCATAACGGCATTCAATCGCTCATATAAAAAATCTTCCTTTGCAAACTCCAGCAATGCCATTAAGAACTGCATCAGCAGATTTTCCGAGGCTCTTTCTCCCGATAAAAACTGATACGGAATTTCTCTGCTTTCAAATGCACTTTTGATGATATTTTCATATTCCGGTGAAGTGTAAAACACATTTACTTCTTCATAGCGGCGCTTTTTTTTCAGAATATCTTCTACCACATAGCCGACCTCATTAAAGATTCCATAAGCACTAAAAAAGCGATAGTTCACGTCATTCTTTTTACAGCCAGAATAATATTCCAGTTTCTCTGCCTTATGACCTGAGAGTTCCAAAAGTCTGTCAAAGAAGTTCTGCTCCAGGGCAGTCAGTTCCAAATCTTCTAAATATCCGATATTACATGACGTGATCCAAGGCAGATAAAAAAACAGTTCGTCTTTATCTTTTATCTGTTCTAAAATTGTCACTGCTTTTTTTATCAAAAGTGCCTGATCGCAATAATTATCTTTTTCAAGTTTTTGCTCATAAACGAATATGAGTTTCTTTAACTCTGTGATCTTCGAATCTTCAGAATTCAAAAAATCATTTTTCGCTTCATTCATGCGAATCTGATTTAAGCTTTTTAAGATCGTCTCTGTTGTTTTCACACAATGACATTTTTCCGGTACAAAAGTATACTCTTCCCGTGTTTTTTCCAAAAGTTCATCCAGCAGATATACGCAGGCCTCTGGCTCTAACAAAGTTATGCCTTCTTCCCCTGCACATGCACTCCATGCATTCAAAAGTTCCTCTGCAATCCCGGAAATGGTGATGCAGGAAGTGAACACACAGTCTTTTTTCTGTTCTATATTTAGCTTTCGAAGCAAACGATTCCCATTACGCACACGGTCCGTAACAATCATCTTTCTTCCGGTATTTTGTTCCATCCATGCTGTAAACTGCATTATATATCCCTCTCTGGTTAAACATTTTGTTTGTTAATTCATTTAAATATCGTACCATAATCCGTTCTGCAAAGCCAGTGCAACTGCATTGTCGCAAAGCGTTTTTTTTGTTATACTAAGGGCAGAAAATGACAGGAAGGAAATTCCCATGAAACAGACAGATAACAAATCATCAAAAGGAAGCAAACTGGATCGAATTCCGGAAGATAAAGAACGAAATAATAAAATGGTAGACTTAGAACTGCCTTTCATCATTTTTGTTTTAAAAAAATGTTCTGATAAAAACCACCCGCTTTCTGTAGGTGAGATTAAAACTTATATGAAGAATATCACCGGGATAGAGCATTCCGATAAAACGCTCCGACGGAAACTGCAAAAATTCTGCGCACTGCAAAATGATCCTGATGAGGATCTTGTTAACAACACTTTATTTCTCACTCTGGGCGGACGTATCTTTGAAGTTACAAATGAAAGAGAAGACATCATAAAGAAGCAGAGCCGTTATTATTTTGAACCGCTTTTGGATTCAGGAGATGTTTCTATGATCTGCGGTGCCATTGCAAGCAACCGTTATCTGACAGAACAGGAAAAACAGTATCTTGTCTCCCGAGAGCAGTTCTTAGCACCAATGAAAAATGACGTGGAAGAAATTACTGAGGAAATCACAGATGAAGAGGGTAAAAAAGTCAAAGAAAAGTCTTATGTTTTCACACAGCTTGAGTTTCCCCAAAAACCTTCCGGCAAACAGGATTCTTCTGCTCCTAAGGTCAATCTTCTGCATCATGTAAATCAGCTTCACGATGCCATTGAAAAGGGATATGCAATTCAGATTATCTACGGTATCTATGATCTGGACGAAAAAAATTTCCGTAAAATCCGTTTCCATGCCAGAAATCAAAAGCCATATAGTTTAAACCCTTATGCCATGCTTTGGAATGGCGGTTCCTATTATTTACTCGCTACACATAGAGGCTATGAAAATCCTGTGCATTTTCGTATAGACCGAATTTTGGCAATCAAGCCGCTGCCGCAGAAAGATGATGCCAGAGAAAACGAACCGTGTGCCCCTCTTCCAGATTCGTTAAAACCATATTTTCATTTTAGTGAGGAAAACAAGCGAGAATTCTTACCTGAAAAATATACGGCCGTTTACCCACTGATGGGAATCTACGACGAAGAAAAACAAATGAACTGCTACATCGAATGTACCGCTGGTACCTTATCTATCCTGATTGATACCTTTGGAAGTAACCTTGTGATTCTCCCATCACCTCTTGCCCACGCAAAAGACGAACTGGACATCCATGGAAATCCACAGCAATTTTTTGCCGTGCAGATCAAGAATGTCCAGTATGATAATATTCTTCAGTTTTGTCTTCAGCAGCATGCATCCATTACCGCTTTGCATCCTCCAAAACTCGTTGAGGATATTGAAGATGGCTTGCTTTCTGCTTTAAACCGCTGCCGCAGAGCAAAAGCAGAAATTGATCCTATTCGTCCAATGCAGAAAAAACTATAATGCATATCTGTCCATGCAGTAATTGAGATAACGCTCACTTGGATAACAATTTAATACGTTCAGGAGAAAATCACTTTCGTTAATCTTTTTAAACAGCATCTCCATCAGTGATTTCTCCTGATCGATCTGTTTTGTAAACCAGAACAGTCTTGAAATCTGATTTGATATCGTTCCCAGTTCCGCTGAATATTTGTTCTCACACTTGTTCTGCTGATACCACTTCATTAAAAAAATGCCCGCAATTTCATACAGATTTTTTCCCTCTACCTTGATTTCCTCTAAATCAAAAAGTACCTCTTCACTGCTCTGCCAACAATCAATTACTTCTTTTCGAAGGCTGTTATCTGTAGAAAATTTCCCGTCTCTTTTAAGCAATTCTATCGTATCATTTGCATTAATTGAATTGTACCAAAGACAGTCATTTTCATCACTATCCTCATCCAGCTCTTTTAATTCCATAATCATTTTTTCTATTTCCGGCTCCATGATAAATGCATCCATTACTTCTTCATTCTTTTTCTCCAGATAGCCAACGATATGATCAACCAAATACCATTTCATAGAATAATCTGCATTCTGATATTTTTCAACGTAACGTTCACTTCGAATTCCATTTAAAATATCCTCAACTGCTTTTCCATTAATCCCAATTTGATATTGTCCATAAAACTGATTAAAATTTGCTGCAATCTCCTCCGATTTTAAATACTGGAAAATCAAATCTTTATCCACATGCTGACCCAGCTTCTCGTAAGATTTTAACATATGACTGAGATTTTCCCAACCACGGCAAGTCACAAGCTCTTGTTTTTGCTTTTCTTTTTTATAACGGTATACACATTCTTCATGGACCATCAAATAATCCAAGACTGCAGGATGCATCTTCGTATCTTCTCCATATTTTATAAATACTTCCGGTTCAAATGAAATTTCAAGTTTTCTGATACGATCCATGATCGCTGCATCAAAGGTTCTCGCATTTTTATTATATTCCGGCGGATTGCCGCACAGCACAATAACCCAGCCTTCCGGAAGTCTGTGTGTTCCGATATTTTTTGTCTGTAAAAATGCCAGCATCGCAGGAAGAATAGATTCTGACACACATGGAAACTCATCTAACAGAAGGATTCCCTCCTGATATCCTTGTTCAGTCTGTTCCAATACCTTTGCAATAATCTCCGACATCGTGTAGCAGGTATATTTATCTCCGTTTTCCAGATTCTTGATCACCGGAAGTCCCAAAAGACTGTTTCTTGTATGATGCGTAAGGCTAAAGCTGACATACCCAATATTTAATTCCTCTGCAATCTGATGCACAATTTCTGTCTTTCCAATCCCCGGACTGCCTTCCATATAAAACGGAAGTCGATTCACTTCCTTCATCACATAATTTCCAGCTGCATCCTTTAACAGGTATCCCCTGATACCATCTTTAATCGCTTCTTTTGCTTTTGCAATTGTATACATAAAATTCCTCCTACATTCGATGATTATATAAGATCAAAACCGGCAAAAGTTCTTTCCGTCCAAAGTGAACTGCACTTTTAATAAACGATGGTATGATTTCCTTCGGGAGCAGGCGAACATTCAAACACGTCATAAGAAGTTCTTCGCTTCCAAAGTCTAATAACGTACTGATCAAATAAGAGAGCATTTTTCTGTCATTCTCATCAGAAACCTCATATTTAAAATCACTATCCTTCAGTTCTTCCAGAAATCTGATACCCTTTACAATTCTTTGATCGGTATTCCATGTACGTAATGAGTTGTCCATATCATAATCGTCATCATCCATATCCTCTTCTACCTTTTGCCCAAAAAGATAATCAAGCATCAAATAGAAACTATCGGACGATTTTTCGAATTTTACATCTTTTTTTACACACTGTTTCCACAACTCGGTCATTTCCGGATAATATTCCCAATATATATTTTCCATCATAAAGTTTAAATAATGATCAAAAGTATACCATTCCGGACAGCTTGTTTTAATAAGTTCCAACACCTCTAAAGCCTGTTTTTCCATTTTTTTATCTTTTTCGTTTTTGACTTCTGTGCATAAACTGTAATACAACGTCAGCAGATGTTCGAAGAACACTTTCTGGCTTTCCTCACAGCAGCTGTAAATTTTCTTAAATTCCGGCAGCATCTTTATCCAGAAGCGCCGGAATTTCGGGGCGTTCCCAGGATAGAAAAAAGGATTTTTTTCAGGAGCAAACTGATCAATCAATGCCTTTAGATCGTCTTCATGTCCACTTAAAAATACAACTAAATTTCCAAACAATTTCTTCCACTCTCTGCTGTTTCGGGGAACATATTCACCCACATTGCTTTGTATAGCATTCATTATTCCGGAAAACATTTCGCTGTCATGCTCCCAGATTCTCTGCAGACCTTTCATGGAAGGAATTTTCTGATGGACGGCAATCTCTGTCGAAGTCATTAAAAATGGGTTCTCCCAATAATCTACTGTGTAATCCAAGCCAGTATAAGATATTTCTTCGCAAATTTTCTGAAAAAGTACATCCGGAATATCATCCCAGGATGTCAACAGCTGAGAAATATACAGATAGATACAGAGGTTTTGTGCCCCCGCTTCACAATATATCTGGTTCTTGAGCAGCAGATCATTTGCCCAATACCCCATATCGATCAGTTTTTCTGCCAGTTCATATTCCTTTAAAAGCATGGCAAGCATAACTGGAGTTACCAAATACAGCTCATCATATTCATCTATTTCATCTGCATAATGTTCCCACCAAAGAATCATTTCTTCTTCCACTTCCGGCCGTACTTTTACAAGCTCCTGCAGTTTAAGCAGCACGGCTTCTCTGTTATATTCTTCCTGCTTTGCGGTTATCGTATATCCATATTTTTCCAGACGCGCTTTCTGCTGGTAATACTCAAAACTGCTTCCCAGTCCCAATTCCTTTAATTTCATCACCGCACATCCTCCTTCTCAAGTCCAATATACTGAATCCACTCCGGCAGATTTTGATAATATTCTAAAGATCCGTCTTCTTTTACCTGATCTGATGGAAGGACGAAAAATACCGGATAATCCGTTTCTTGCGTGTCGCAGTCACCATAACTGTCTGTCAGATAGATCAGACAGTCAATGATCTTTTCTTCTTCCTCCTCCAGTTTCCTGATTCTTTGAAAAACAGGTTCAAAAGAAGTTCCTCCCCAACCACGCAAATTCATTTCTTCCCATTCCTTTAAATCAAGCTCACCTAAGGACTCATAGTGCTTTTCCTGCTGGAGTTCATAATCACACACAAAAAAGTACAATTCACACCCTTTAGAAATTTGCTTTATATCTCTTAATATATTATAGGTCTCTCTTAAAAACTGATTTGCGGTTTCTCCACTGCAGGAACCGCTGCTGTCAAATGCCACGCAAATTGTATTTAAATTTAATCTTTCCTCCGTTTCCAGCGGTTCAACCAACGGGACATTTCCATAAAGATCCAATCCATACTGATACAGCATTTTGTCAATTTCATCTGGAATTTCCCGATTTTCTTCTTTCATTTTCAGGAAACTCATCAGCATTTGATAATAGGAATTCTGATTTTCTGAAGCCGCAGTTACCAGCTCATTGTGTCCATCGCTTCCTAAACCGTAGGATTTATCCTTCTTTCCGCATTTTTTTAATGCCGCAGCCATTTCCTCTCCATTCTGAATATGTTCTCCCAGAACACTTCTTGCAGTTGCCCACTGCTCCTGAAGCTTTTTTTTCCGTTCTTTATCTTTTTCAGAGTTTCCGCCTGTATTAGTCCCACCCGTTTCTTTTTTCTTTGGTGCCTTCTTCGGATTCCAGAATTTATGGTCATCAATGTTTAGCTCTTTCCTGTTATTAAGAAGCATGAGACGAAGCCTTGTATTCCTTCTTCCATGATAATAAATCTCCATCCCACGCTTCCCTTTTAACTCCTTTTCCAGATATTCCAACGCATTGATATAAATATCTGCCTGCGGAAGTTCTCTTAATATCATTCCCACCTCATAGTCCATGACACTCCACAGCAGGCCGCGGTCTTTATAGAGGCCATCCATTTCAAGATGGCCCAGAAGACAGTGCATTAATACATGCAATAATTCATATTTTATCCAGGTATATCCTAATTTGGAAAAATTCTTCACAACCTCTTTTGGAGAATAAAACAGGGATTCTCCATCTGTAGACAAATTTACACATTTGTCCTTTACCGGCTTTGGCTGCAGCAAATTGATGGCATAAATCAGAATCGGAAAATCATCTTTCAACAGCTCTATGGCCTTCTTTAAGATTTCTTCCGCAGTTTCTTGCTTTGTTTCATGTAAAAATGCCATCCTGCCACCTTATTTCCCTTTTTTGGTCAGTATCGTATCCACAACTCCATACTCAAGAGCATCCCCTGCTCTCATCCAGAAGTCACGTTCTGTATCCTGTACAACCTGTTCATATGCTTTTCCGCAATTCTCACTCAACAATTCGTTGAGCATCTTTTTCGTCTCTTTGATATGTTCCGCAGCGATCAAAAGCTCTGACGCCTGGCCTTCCATGCCTCCTGATGGCTGATGGATCATAACTTCTCCATGAGGAAGAATCATACGCTTCCCTTTCGCTCCGCCGGATAAAATTACAGCTCCCATACTTGCTGCTCTTCCAAGGCAGACAGTTGCAACATCCGGTTCAATATACTGCATCGTATCGTAAATTGCCATTCCCGCACTGACGGAACCGCCTGGACTGTTAATATAAAGATAAATATCCTCATCTCCGGCAGAAGCCAGGTGAAGAAGCTGGGCTACCACTGAGGCTGCCATCTCATCTGTCACTTCGCCTACCATATGAATCACTCTGCTTTCTAAGTTACATGAAAATACATCATTGCCTTTTCCTTTTTCATCATAAACGATTGGATTGATTACCATACTTTTCTCCTCCTGTTGTAAAACCAAATAATTTATCTGACTGAATTGTTTTCTGTTCCAGACGCTCCCATCCGCTTCGAAGCATCTGTTCTGTAATACATCTGCCATGCTGCTTTTCCTCATAATGCTGTTTGCTTGCAACCACAATTGCAGACTCTATCACGCGGCGTACCTCGCGTGCATTCCCAAACAGTTTTCTTTGTTCCTTTCGCATAGTTTCCATGTATTCTTTCACAGCTTCCTTCGCCGCCGCATCCAGTGTATATCCTTTTTTTGCCAGCATCTCTTCTGCAATACATGCCAACTCTTCATTGCTGTAATCAGAAAATTCCACAAATCTGCTGATACGGGAAGTAATTCCGGCATCCAGCTTCAGAAACTCTTTCGCCTCATGGGGGTACATGGCAAAAATGACTGTTACATCCGGATAGAGTTCCATGTAACGTACAAATTCTTTAATTGCCTCATCCACATAACCTCCTGAGCGGCGATCGGTCATGAATCCTGCTTCATCCACAAAAAGGACTCCTCCTCTGGCTTCTTCAAATTTTGCTGCCACCTTTGGTGCAGTCTGACCTACATACTCCCCGATCAAGTCCTTACGTGTCACGGAGATAAACACCGCATTGGTATCTCCCGCCTCTGCCATAATATCTGCCAGAAGCTCTGAGCAGGTCGTCTTCCCCGTTCCAGGATTCCCTAAAAACAGCATGTTCTTATGAAGTACACCAAGCTCCTTATTATGCATCTCTTCATGGACAAGCGCAGCAACTTCAGAAACCATTTCTTTAATATTGGAAATTCCAATCATCTCATTTAACCTATCAACTGATTTCTTCTCACTCAAATTGAGATTTTTAAAATCCGAAGCTTCTAAAACAGGTTTTTGAGGATGCTTTGTTTTTGCCTCTTCTGCTGCATGGTCAAAATGCCAGGCAATGTCTTCTTCCTTAAATCGAATACCTCTGCGCTTTTGGATCATACGAACCAGCATGCCCGGAGAAACATCTTCCGCCAAATCGTATGGCTCATCTTCCAACAAGTATGAAATCAATCCTTCATAGTATTCGGTCTTTGGTTCCCGCAGTTTCAGTACGTCACACTGCTGATCCAGCAGCAAGTCCTGTACCCATGGCATCTGCATCTGATTCGGATGAATCCAGATGTATTGTGTCGAAGCAGGACAAACACTGATGGCTTCAATCTTTTCACGGATTTCATACATGCCCAAAAGGCCTGTAAAGAATACGGAATCTCTGCTTCCTATGCCATCCATCAATAAAATGTACTCATTTAAGAAACTATGTTCTATTGGCTTTCGAAGTTTCAGCGGTACGATCTTAAGCTTTCCTTCTCCCTCTTCAAATTCATCTTCGTCATCGTCATCCAAATCGTACAGGAAAAAATCCACCACATTGATATCCAGCTGAAAATCTTTCGAATGATTTTTCATATATGCCGCTACTTTTAGTGCAGTCACTTCATTTTCTGAAACAAGCAGAATCCTCTGAGGTATACTTCCTCCTTTCTGCTGGAGATAGGAAATGGTATCCTCCAGATAGGGAACCGTACTCTCCGTCAAATCAAACATTCTTTTATTCTTAAGTTCTGCCATGTGAGTTACATATCCATTCCTTGTGATCCGTTCACTCAGGCGTATCATCGGATACGCCTGCTCCATTTTTTGCATAAACATTCCCATCAACTAATCCTCCTGTCTAAAACCGCATATCTTTCGCAGCACACCCTGCTGCTGTTCATAACTCTCCTGCTGCTGTCTAATGGCTGCCTGCACATCTTCTGTTGTTAATTCCTGCAGAACTTTCTTGGTCAGCTTGCTTTCCGGAAGTGACATCGTACGCATTGCTGCTTTTACAGTAATATTTTCCAAAAGGCTGCGGGCCTCACGACCGTTCCCAAAATCCGGTGCTTTCGCTCTCTCTGTAAAGTAATCACGGATCATTTCATCTGCCTCATGGGTCAGCAGGTATTTCTGATTCTCTGCCTGGCGATGTACAATCTCCACCATTTCATCCGGTGTATAAGAATTAAAGAAAATAGTCGAATTGATACGGCTTCGAATCCCAGGGTTTGCATTCAAAAACTGTTTCATCTTATTATCCTGTTCTCTAACGTTCTTGCCTCCATATCCTGCGAATAACACCAGACGATCCAGTCCGTGATTTTCAAGCTCGATGATCAGCTGGGAGAGTGCCTCCTGGCTAAAGGAATCCGGGTCTTTATCTGAGGTCAGAGAATAGGCTTCATCAATGAGGATAATGTCATTCTCCTCAAAATAACGATGGGTTTTTGGCGCCGAATGACCAACAAACATTCCTTTCAGATCCGCACCATTGATCGCTATAAAGCGATTGCCCGGAAGCAGATTTTGTTCTCTCATAATATTTCCCATCATCTGTGCAATGGTGGTTTTGGCCGTCCCCGGAGCACCGATCAGTAAATGAACATTATGATAACCGCCATTGCCAAGCCCCATCTGCGCTCTTTTCTTGTTATATTTCATAACATCCACAACCGACTGTACCTGACGCTTTACATCTTCCATTCCTACCAAATCTGTCTCCATTTTCTGGATTGTCTTTCGCTCATCCTTTTTCGAATTCATCATGCCAAGGGATTTGAATTTTTTCAGGACATTAAAATCATCTTTCTTTAAGACAGTCCCTACACCATCCTGACTTAAAACATATCGATAAACCTTTTCAATCAGAGCTGATTTATCAGGATTTCTCATCTCTACAATCTGTTCTACCATGGTTTTCTTTGGAAAACAGTTCTCCAGCTTTACACAAAATTCATTTGCCCAGTTTACAAAAAGCACCTCATAATATTTCTTGCGCTGTTCTTTCGTGCAGCTTACATCAAATGTACCTGCCGTATATTCCAGTATCAGCTCACACAGAGTGTCTCTTGTCCTTTCAGCATCATCTTCACTTAATTCCTCCGCTATAAGATCCATTACATCCTTTTCCATGCCCCTGGATTTGACCACCAGTACATATACGTGCCTGTTATTGCGAAATCTGCGAATCTCTTTCGTGACTTGTTCATCCATGTATTGAGCATTCCAGCTAAATTCCCCGGCCTCATTAGCAATGATACACACCGGCTCACTCTGGGAAGTCAGCCAGTACGGAAGATTGGAACTGGAGTTTCTGTTTCCTTCCATGAAAAGATCATTTTCCTGAAAAACTGCAGCTCCAAAATTGCTGTAACGGGTTAACTCATGTAATGGAATGATTGGAAGTCTGTATGGACTCTCCTCCCATGTACTATGGCATGGGTCATATTCCGGACCATCCGGATCATCATAATCCTGAAACTCTTCACACTCCGCATAATCCTGTAACGTGAGGTCCTTTGCTTCATCACTTGCATCAAATTGCGAAATCTCAAATTCATCAGCAGCCCAAAGCATCAAATCATCCTCATTGATTTCATCTTTCCAGTTATATTCACCTGCCAGATAGGAAACCGCCATAAGGCCTTCTTCCTCATTTTCGCATTCCACCAACACTACCCTCGTTGGTTTCTTATCTAAAAATTCAAGACATTCCTGAAACTGTACTGCTCCGGCTTTTACATCTTTTTCCAATGCATCTTTATTAAGTTTTGGATGAATATAGAGGTAATCTACTTCCTGCCCTTTTCCCCTATTTAAAAATACCTTCTTGCGCTCCGGTTTTAACAAAGTCAGTTTTTTCATTTGTCACACACATCCTTTCTGTGAATTACTCTATTATGTTCCCTATGGTGCACTAACTATAACACCAGAGCAAAAAATAAGACGGACATTTCTGTCCGTCTTATAAAAATTTGTTTTATTCTATTTTCTTCTTATTTAAATAAATGTAATAATTCCTAACGCTTTCAGAAGTAGAATCAAAAGTAATACCGGAGTGATGTATTTAATCATTACAGTATATAATTTTTCTCTTCCGAACTTTTCACCATTCTTTGTTGCTTCATCAATCACGGTCTTAGGTTTTAAAATCCAGCCAATTAAGATACATGTTCCGATGGAAACCACTGGCATCAGGATGTTGTTACTTACATAGTCCATGACATCGAGAATCTGTCCAACTGCTCCGTTAGGAAGTGTCATTTCGAAATACCAGATATTATAACCAAAACATACTGCAATTCCGCCAAGCACTGCGATAATAAATTCAACAACAACCGCTTTTGTTCGAGACCAGTTGAACTTGTCCATTAAGCTTGAAACAACTGCTTCCATAATAGAAATAGAGCTTGTCAGCGCTGCAAACAATACCATTGCGAAGAATGCACATCCGACAATTCTGCCGATGCCACCCATTTCTGCAAATACCTTTGGTAAAGATACGAACATTAAGCTTGGTCCGGATGCTGCCATACCTTCTCTACCCTGGAATACGAATACCGCCGGAATGATCATAACACCAGCAAGGAAAGCAACCAGTGTATCGAAAATTTCAATCTGATTGATTGATTTTACAAGATTATTGTCATCTTTTAAGTAAGAACCATAAGCAATCATGATACCCATGGCAACGCTTAAAGAGTAAAACAGCTGTCCCATGGCATCCAAAAGTACGGTGAAGAAGCTCTTTAACGTCATTCCTTCAAAGTTCGGAATCAGATAAATCTTCAGACCTTCCAAACCTGTTCTTGTAACACCTGCTGCATCTGTGTAATTAATTGTTACAGAGAATACTGCAATACCAATAACAAGAATGATCAGGATTGGCATTAAAATCTTGGAGAAGGATTCAATTCCATTGTTTACACCAAGGAAAATAACAATTGCAGTTGCTGCCATGTAAATGAGCATTAATACGATTGGTTCTTCAAAAGATGTAATGAATCCTGTAAAGAAACCATCTGTTGCTGCTGCCGCTGCACCCGCTTCTGTAAGGAAAGTCACAAAGTATTTTAATACCCAACCACCGATTGCGCAGTAATATGGCAGAATGATTATTGGAACAATACATGCAAACAGACCTAAAAATCCCCATCTTTTACTCAGCTTTGCATATGCCGTCAAAGGGCTCTGTTTTGTCTTTCTACCAATTGCAACTTCTGTTGTTAACAGTGTAAATCCAAAAGTCAATGCCAAAAGGATGTACATTGCAAGGAATAATCCACCGCCGTCTTTTGCAGCAAGATAAGGGAATCTCCAGATATTTCCAAGTCCGACTGCACTGCCTGCTGCTGCCAGTACAAAGCCAAGAGAACCTGAAAAGGAATTACGTTTTTCGTTCATTTTTTCATAACCTCTCCACATAAAAATCTTTTCGATTGTACCACAATTAATACAAAATTCCTACTATAATTTTCATATTTTGACATTTTTGTGAATTTTTTTTTCTAAAAATTAGTATGGAAGAGAGTTCTCCACGCACAAAGCACCATAACCGACTCTGAAATTTGGTATTTCAGAAAATCCCGGAAGCGCTCTGGCTCCTCTGCGCAGGTATGCTTTTACTTTATTTCCATATAAAAAAGGATCATTTCTTCTGACAATTCCCCACTCCATAAAAAGCGCCGCACTTCCGGTTACAAAAGGTGTTGCAAAGGATGTTCCTGTCACATTGCGATAACCTCCTCCTACCGCCGGCGCCGTAAGATCCACGCCCGGTGCTGCCAGATCCGGCTTTCCAGCCCACGGCAGCACATTGAACGCGCTTCCGGAAAAATCTGCGAAAGCATCACTTCTGCTGTCATAGGCTGCTACCGAAATCACATTTTGTGCCGGTGCTGGCACCGTAAAACTGCCAGCGGTAGTGGGACTCAAAAAACGGGTTCTTAGATTCGCTGTTTCTGACACGGGCAGCCATAAATCTGCAAGATTCCATACAATGTTTACGGGTTCTATCCGAATTTTCCAGATACCGCTTGGAAGATAGGAACCTGTTGGAAGAATTTCAATATAAACCTCCTGAAGCACCGCATAGGGTGTCGGTGTTCCGTAAAAAATGAGCAGCTCTGCATTTCTTATTGGGAAACGCTGTGTTCCCAAGGTTTCCTCAATTGGTCCCACAACCATTCCGCCCGGCTCCTCTATATAAATTCGCACAATGTCCGCATAGGACTTCCACAACTGCAAATTGGTAGAAATCTGGAATTCACCTATAGAAAATTCCACCTCGGTTGTTTCTTCTTCACGCAATGTTAATGCACGATGAACGCCTGCAGTTCCTTCATTCCCCATTCCGACACAGATTACATTTTTTCCGACCCCTGCCACTGTATCCAAATAATTTTCCAGAAGACTGTTCCCATTATGTGCTCCATAATTATTGCCAAAGCTTAGGTTCACTGCTACCGGCATCCCAAGCTCCACTGCCTTTCGAACACAATAATCGATTCCCTCCATGATTTCTGTCGTACGTGGAAATGTGTCTTCTCCCGGTGTTCCCAATTTCACGACAATCAAATCTGCTTCATATGCCACGCCCCGAAATCTTCCACCGCTTCCTCTGCCATTTCCGGCACCGATTCCAAGGACACTGGTGCCGTGACCGCTGATATCTTCGCTTGGAACAATGCGATACCTCTCCTCTGACGTTTCTGCCCTCAGCGCCTCGTTGATTTGCTCTGCAGTATACTCTGTTCCTCTCTGATATCCTGCCGGAGGATTTCCTGAAATTGTCTGATCCCACAAATACAAAATCCTGGTGGTACCATCCTCTCTGCGAAAATCAGGATGCATGTAGGAGACACCTGAATCCACGCAGGCAAACAATACCCCCTGTCCGGTAAGACCATCTGCACCACGCTGAATGGCAGTCAGACAGGATGCCTCCCTTGCTTCCTGAAGCGCAAAATAAAAAGCTTTCGGCTTCTCCACATAAGTCACCTGCGGAATATCTGTCAAAAGTTCCAATCGTTCCTCTTTGATCTTTACAACAGCAAATCCGCCAAACAGCTCGGTCACTCCCTCTGCTATCTGGCGGACATTTTCCAAATCCCCTGTATATTTAATAATCACTTCCCACGTTTCGTCTTCCATATCATATCCGATATTCAGATTTCCCGAACGAATCCTTTCGTCTTCTGTAGAATTCAGGGCTAAATTTAATTGATTTTCTAATTTCTGATCATTCATGTTTCAAGCTTACGCTTAAAATCACTTTTTTATGTCAGCTTTTTTGCGGCTGGTCATGATTCCACCAATCTTTCCCGTCTCCTTCGCAGACAAAGAACGCCAGCCATCGTTAAGTACTTTGTCTAAAAGACCCATTTCCTCGGCGATTTCATACTTCATACGCTCAGCGCCTTCCATCTTCTGAATATCTTCTCTGGTAATCCTTTTTTCTTTCATAATCAGGCTCCTTTATCCTTTTTGCTGATTATGACCTGATTCCATCGTTTTCATTCATTGCGGCGTATACTATTTGTTTTCCGGGAACTTTCCATCCAGAATCTGGCGTACGGTATCTTCCACACGGTCTGTATGATATGGACAGATTTTTAAAATTGCTTCCTTTCCAGTGCGCATGGCAATCGGATATCCTACATGTTCCAGCATCTCTCTGTCATTGAGATTATCTCCAAATGCTGCAATTTCTTCTTTTTTCAGATGAAAATGTTTTTGAAGAACTTCAATCCCTACACCTTTGTGTGTATTTGGATATAAAATATCCAGCCAGTCTGCACCGGAAGTTACAACTCTTGCAGGCGGCTTCACTTTCGCACTCCAGTATTCCACGCGGTGATCCACGCCATCCGGTTCATACCACGCAACCTTTACCAAAGGTTCTTCTGCATCTTCCCATTCCTTCAATACGGTCACATGATTTCCAAGATCTGTCAGAGACTTTGCAAACGTATCTGTTTTCGGACGAACGTAGGTTGTATAGGCACTGGAAAGTGCAACTTCCGTACAGCTTTCAGCATCCACCATATAGACCAGTTCTAACAAATCTTTCTTTGGTATCACCTGTTCTGCAATAATCTGATCTTCATAAAAAACTGCGGCACCATTCTCACAGATAAATGCCATGTCCTGCCATACGGGAGCGAACAGCTTTTTCAGATTATGGTACTGTCTTCCGCTGGCTGCCGCAAAAATGATGCCTTTTCGCTTCATCTCGCGGATCATTTCAAACATTTCTTCACTGACCGAATTTCCCCGTCCGTATAATAAGGTTCCATCCAGATCGCTGGCAATTAATTTGATCATTTGTTTTCTCCTCTATGTCAAACTACAATAAGCACCGAAACCGGTGCTTATCTTTCATCATTTACTGTTATTTGCTTTTGTTGTTAATACATTTCTTGGCTTTTCAGCTTCTTCTTTGCTGTCCCATGGAAGTACATCTCCTGGTTCACGAAGATATTCAAGGATTTCCCAAATTCCCTCTCCGGTATAAGAGCTTACAAGGAAAATATCCTCACACCCTGTCAGCTTCAGCCACTCTACTGCCTGCGGAACATTCGCATCCGGTGCATCAATCTGTGTCACGATTCCAATTACTGGTCTGGTAGACTGTGGAACAATGTTTGGCGGATATAAGCAATAAGGTTCTGTTGCATTAATCAAAAGACCTACAACGTCTGCCTCATAAGAATAGAGTGCCAGTGCTCGACCAAGACGGTTTGT
Source organism: uncultured Lachnoclostridium sp. (assembly GCA_964650775.1). Classification (GTDB taxonomy): domain Bacteria; phylum Bacillota; class Clostridia; order Lachnospirales; family Lachnospiraceae; genus HGM12587. Next base: position 27,439 of record CAZYUZ010000001.1, read on the forward strand.
CTCTGCATATTCACCCGGCGTATCAATCACTACATCATAATGGTTAACGTACTGTGTCTTATGATACTTGATGGTATCTCCTTTTAATGCCTGTCTAAGCGTGGTCTTCCCACATTCGGAACGACCCATTAAAATAATCTTTTTCATTATGTTCTTGTAACCTTACAAATTGTAAATCCAAGCTCTCTTGCAAGATAATCACAGATTACTCTCACAGCTTCTTCTACTTCCGCTACTCTTCCTGTGAAAATCAAAGTTCCGCTGAAACGATCGATGAAACCAAGATCGATATTCGCAGTTTTTACTGCCATATCACCAGCGATGACTGAAATTTCTGCAGGACTCATGCTTAAAATACCGATGGCTGCTTTTGAATAATCCAGTGCCGGATTTAAACCTAATTTTTTATATACGATTTCGTCAGGGCTGGCAATAATATGAGCCAAAGTAACCTGTTTTCCAGGTACTAACTCCTGTACGATTCTCATTTTTCCTTCATTGGACGGCAATGTAAATTCCATAAAACGTCCTCCTGTATCCGATTTCTTTGATTTGCTTTGCGCTATTTTTATGATACAACAAAATCAGACATAATACAAGCACAAACCACGATTAAACAAAGATTTCTTCTCCCAGACAGAAGGAATAAATCACTCGTTCCTTCACCTTTTTCCCAGTTGTCTGCTCGATGCTTTCTGCATAAAGCTGAAGCTGTTTTTCATATCGTTTTACAAGTTCGTCCGCGCTCTTTACACGGTCTGTTTTGTAGTCAACCAGAACGATTCCGTCTTCTTCCTCGAAATAAACGTCGATGATTCCCTGGATCAATACTTCTTTTTCGCTCTGATATTCCTCCGAAATCTCTTTCGCTGCTTTTGCAATGACAAACGGCTGCTCCTTATATAGATTGCCTGACGCTTCTGCCTGAAGAATGCGTCTGCAAAGGTCACTCTTGCAAAATACATAAATATCATATGGATTGATAGTATCTGCTGCTGACTGAGAAATCTTTCCCTGTGCAATCAAAACTTCCATCCGTTCTTTCACCTGTTCGGAATGTCTGATTTCGGATAAATCCATACATTCCAAAATGCGATGGTAAGCTGTTCCTCGCTCTGTGGCACTGCCTTTTCGTTCCTCCCGTAAAAACACCGGAATATATGGAACGATTTCCGGTTCTTCAAACATTTCCAGAACCGCCTCCTCCATGGCGGCTTTTTTAAGCTCTGATACAGACACTTTGCCAGGAATACTCATTTCCTTGCGATGCGGATACTCATAGGTGAACTTTTCTCTCAATCCTTCCGGAATTTCTGCTTTTTTGTTTCTAAGAGCTGCATAATCGTATGTCTGCTCAAGAGCCTGTTCTACTTTCTTTTCAACCAGCGCTTCCACGGTTAAAAAGTTTATAGCAAACGGAACCGCTTCTCCTGCCGATGCTTCTAAAATCCAGTCCAGAAAGCTTCCGCCGCTGCAAAGACTTTCATATCTGCCGCGTTTGCACAACTCTTTTTCTTCTGCAAGTGCGGCCGCTTCTCCAACTGCATTTTTCAGCGCTCCCGTCATGATCAGCTTTTCTCTGACTCTTGTTAAAGCAACGTAGAGTACACGAAGTTCTTCTCCAAGTCCCTCTAACTCAATCTGTTTCTGAATCATTTTTTTATGAAGCGTCGGTATTTTGATACGTTTTTTCGGATCAATGGCATCACAGCCAAGTCCTAAGTCCGGATGCATCGCAATGCGTTCCCTTGCATCCTGTTTATTAAATTTCTTCGCAAGCCCTGATACAAATACGATTGGGAATGCCAGTCCCTTGCTTTTATGGATGCTCATAATGCGCACTGCATTTTCATTACCGGCACTGCTTTCTGCTACGCCATAATCCACCTCGTACTTCTGCAGGTTTTCAATATATCTGACAAAATTGAATAATCCCCGGTAGCTGGTGCTTTCAAAATCCAGCGCTTTTTGCACAAGCATCTGTAAATTTGCCGCACGCACTTCACCATTTGGAAGAAGTCTCACCAGCTGTTCATAGGAAGTCTGGTCATAAATCTCCCATAAAAGCTTATGAATCGGCAGATACTCTGCTTTTTTACGAAGGTCTGCCGTCAGATTCCAGAAAGCCTTTAGTTTTCCACACAGCACACTTTCTGTTCCTTCAAAAGCATAACGGACACATGCCTCATGGTATGGAATGTCCGGATAGGCTGCTCTGATCTTTGCCATTTCCGAAGAATCCAGATTTCCAATGGCAGAATGGAGCACTGCACTCAGCGCAATATCCTGTTTCTGGTTATCCAGTACACGTAAGTAATTTAAAATCGTCTGAATTTCCATTGCAGAAAAATAACCGGTAGAAGTTCCCGTCACCGTCGGAATACCGTAAGCTCCAAGCACATTTGCAAAGGTATCACTCCAACCGGACATAGAACGGAGAAGGATTACTATGTCTCCTAATTTTGCCGGGCGGAGTTCTCCTGTCTTTTTATCATGTACTTTGCCGTTTTTTAGCATTTCCTGAATCTTTCCTGCAATCATGGAAGCTTCCAGTTCTGCTTTATCAAGCTTTTCGTCAGACTCTTCCTCAGGCAAACTAAGAAGCAGCAGTTCTGCCTGTACATCCTCTTTCTTTTCCGGTTCTGCCATATCGGCTCCAAGATATAAGGCTGCCTCTGCATCATAAGTGATATTCCCAAGGTCCTTCATCATCATCCTTTCAAAAAGGAAGTTGACCGTATCCAGAACCTCTTTTCTGCTCCGAAAATTCTTAGAAAGATTGATTCTCTGGGAAGTACTCTCCTCTAAGGTATAGGTTTCCTGTTTTTCCATAAAAAGCTCCGGTCTTGCCTGCCTAAAACGGTAAATACTCTGTTTCACATCCCCTACCATAAACAGGTTATTGCCGCCAAAAGCTTTTTTCGAAATGCTGGTCAGAATCAGTTCCTGCACCAGATTACTGTCCTGATACTCGTCAATCATGATTTCTGCAAAATATTCTGCATAACCCTTTGCCACATCCGTCGGAATGCATACTCCATCTTTTCTCGTCACGAGAATTTGAAGTGCCAGATGTTCCATGTCCGAAAAATCAACAATATTTCGCTTTCTCTTTTTTTCCGCAAATCTTTCGGAAAATTCCAGTGTCAGTCGCACCAGTTCCTTTTTTGCCGGTTCAGCAATTTTCGCTGCTTCTAAAATCAGCTCTGACGGCATATAGAAAAATTGCTTCTCAAGACTCTCCAGCGTCTTTTTCATGCGGTTTCTGACATTCTTGACTGCCTCTTTCTTTTCTTCTTCAGTCTCCGGAGGCATTTTCTTTCTGGAAAGTGCCGTAAAAGAACGGCCTCTGATCGCGGCAGAATATTCCTCATAAGTATTTGCTGCCAGACAATTTTCTAAGAGCAGTTTATCCTGCTGCAGCGCGTCCTCATAAAGTACAGGTCCACCAATTCCCTGACAAAGCAGGATTGCCTGCGCATTCTCATCCAATAAACTGCCTAATATTTTTCTCACATGCTCTAAAATCTTTTCATCCCCATAAATACCCTGATTAAGAGTCAGGCGTTCCAGCCATTCCTCCGGAAATGGATCACTGGTAGAAAATTCAAAGAGTTTTAAGATTAACTCCTCCAAAACATCATCATTTTTTCCAGATGCATAGCATTCCACAAAATGCAAAAATTCCGGACGCTTTGCGGCATATTCTTCCTCTAAAAGTTCCTTTAAAATATCTTTTTTCAGGAGCTTTAGCTCTCCTTCGTCCGCAACACGAAATGCCGGATCCAAATCAATCTCTCCAAAATGATTTCGCAAAATGTAGGAGCAGAAGCTGTCAATTGTCGTAATCTGGGCATGAGAAACTAAGGTCTCCTGCTTTTGCAGGTACCCGTTGTTCGGCTGTTCTTCCAGACGTTTTCTGATGGCAGCCCCCACTCGTTCCTTCATCTCTGCCGCAGCTGCCTTTGTAAAGGTAACAACAAGCAGTCGGTCCACATCCACCGGATGAGCTTCATCACAGACCATTTCCATGATTCGCTCTACAAGCACTGCTGTTTTGCCGCTGCCGGCTGCTGCAGACACCAGTATATTTCTATCTCTTAATTCAATGACCTTTTTCTGGTCCTCTGTCCACATTACTCCCATTGAAATTTCTCCAGTTTTCTAAAAGAGGATTCCTTCGGTGAGAATCCACAGATTCCGTTATAAGCGCAGTAGTCACAGGCTGTTTTTGCCGGAGTTCCATATGGATTCACTGGAATCTTTCCATCCATAATCTCTTCCCCAAGCTGGGCTGTTTTTGCTTTTACAAAGTTTTCCAGCTGTTCAAACTGCTCTGTCGTCACTGCTTTAGATGTTTTTGATAAACTTCCGTCTTTGTTATAACTGATTGGAAGCATCTTTGATTTTGCACCGCATTCTTTGTCCATGTAGTGAATGATGTCAGAATCCGCATTGCATACACCTTCCAGTGCAAGCTCTTTAAACAATGCTTCTTCAATGCTTTCCTGACTCATCTGCATTTCACTTGCAATCATCGGATCTTTCATCGGGAAATAAAAAAGTCCTGCCGGTATGATTTCTTTTCCTACATGATCCTTCTTTTCCATTGCTACTGCTGCATTCAGATAAACGGCAAGCTGCAGCTGCAGACCATTATAGAGAGCCGTCAGATCAAAGCCTGCCATACCGCTCTTATAGTCCATCACGCGGACATACACTTTATCATCTTCTTTATAAGTATCGATTCGGTCAATACGACCATGCAAGGATACAGTACCTTCTTTCAAATAAAATGGTGCTTCCAGTTTTTCCGGTACAAATACACCCATCTTTATTTGCTCTGTCATTGCCCATACTGCACGTTTTACGAGCCTGTGCATGCGGGCAATCATATATTCATTTCTGGAACTGTCAAACAGAAGGGTATTTCGGTAATCTGTAATGACTTCCTCCACACATTCTTCCGCGAGCTGTTCTCTTGTTTCTTCATTTAATGTAAACCAGTCATACGCACCTTTGTCTACTTTTCGCGCAAAGAGTTCCACTGCGCTGTGAAGAAGATTTCCCATATCCACAGCGGCAAATTCGTAAACTTCTCTTTCTTTTAAACACAGACCGTACTGTAAAAAGTGGGCATAGGCACAGGATGCATATTTTTCCAGTCTTGTAACACTATAAGCATTCCCCTCTCCGTACATGGCTTTTGCAACAGCGGCTCCGATGGTCGTCTCCGCTTCACCTTTCATCAGCTGTTTCCACATTTTTTCAAAATGTGCCTGAAACTTCGGAGATTCTTCATACCAGGTCATCAGCTGACGGAGTTCTTCTGCATCTTTATCTTCCGCAGTCAGCTGAGAGGTTAAATAGTCAAGCCCCTGCACTGTGGTTTCCAGCTTATCAAAGGTATCCTGCTGATTCTGCTCAATTACCAGATTTGGAAACAGTTTTGTAAACACATCCTTTAGATAGGATGGACGCAATGCCGCTCCGTGAAAATCTGTTGCCGGATAGGACAAATACAACTGCTCAGATGCCTTTGTCAGCACATAATAAATGTAAAATTTCTGCAAATATACCTGCTCTTTTGCGGTCGGTGCAAGATGTGCGCTTCGTTCTTCCAAAAACTCACGTTCCATCTGTGACAAAATTCCTCCACCAGTCAGGCTCTTTGGAATATTGCCCTCATTTGTGCCAAGAAGGAAGAGAACTTTGACATCTTTTAATCTGGTTCGCTCCATATCTCCTACGACCACACGATCACTTCCCGGCGGAATGATGCCAACCTTCACTTCTGCAAAACCCGCATCTAAAGCTTGCGAAAATTCTTCCAGAGATATTTTCTCCTCTCCAAGGAGCTCTACATATTTTTCTAAAAGTTCCATGATTACACGGAAAATCTGATGATATTCCTTGGCAATGGCAGCTTCGCCTGATGCTAAAAACTCCTCTTCTTTGTTAAGGAGCTGTTTTTCTACTTCCAGCTTTTCCAAAAATTCATAGAGCGCTGTACATTTTCTTGTAATTGTCTCATTTTTATCTTTTAAGATTCCGGCTGCATTCTTTATACTTTCATAGAATTTTTGTCGTATTTCGTTTATTTTTGTCAGTTCTTCATCGGTCTGATTCTTTGAGAAGCGAATCCATTTTTCGGAATATTTCTTAAGGCCTCTGATTCCAAGGGCGAGACAATAATTTTCCAGTGCATCGGTCTCTTCAATCGTCAGCCCTGAAAAGCCGCTTCGGAGATAGCGGAATACCGTTTCGTAAGAAAAATTCTCTTCCACCATCTTTAAAAATGCGCGCAAAAACTCTACGAATGGATGGGACAGCGCATTTCTCTTCTCATCTATAAATGCCGGAATTTCAAATCTTTCAAATACACGGTTTATATGTTCCTGATAAGACATGTCACCAAGAACTACCGCAAAATCACCATAACAATAACCGTTTTCTCTTACCAATTTTCGAATCTGCGTGGCAGTACCAGTAATTTCTTCCATGGCAGTACGGTATTCCTTCATGTGAATGTGTTCTGGCGCTCTATCAAAAACTGCCTTTCCTCCACGGAATAAATGCTGTTCCAAAAACAGCAGATCCTCACATTTTCCAAATCGGTGATGCTCTTTTCCATCCAGAATCACTGGAACCTCTACCAACACGCCTGCCTCTTTTGCTGCAGCACTCACGCTCTGAACCATTTTCTTGCTTAAGTAAAATAAATCCGTCTTGTGCAGAATGCTGTAAGGCTCTTCTCTGCTGTCAATAGTCACGGTAATATAGACTTTCTTTGCAATTCTGCAAAGCCCCTGCACCAGTTGTAGCTGCACCGGATTCAATGCCGTAAATCCGTCCAGTACCACAATAGAATCTTTTAATTTTTCCGAACGATCCAGTACTTCATTTAACACTTGGAGTACCTGATCCGAAGTCATATATTCCTCTCCCATAGAATCTAAAAATGCACGATAAAGTACCTGCACATCTTTTAATTTACGGGACAGTAATTCTCTATTGTCTGATTTTTCGATCATCTGATCTAACAAATCCGGAGTCACCTGATACTGTATCAACTCGGAAATCAAAGATTTTACTTCACTGATATAACCTAATTTTTTCAGATTTCTTCCAAGAATCTGTAATTCTTCTTCATGTTCTTTTGACAGCTTCTGAAGGACAATATTTTTTCCGGTTTCTTCCAGAATCATACGACCATTTTCACCGACTTCATCCAGCACATGGTAGGCCAGACGCTGAAAGCTTAAGACATCGATGTTAAGGATTCCTTTGCGTGGATGCATCGTCACAAAATCCCGCTGGGTCTGCATGGTAAACTGCTCAGGAACGATACAGTAATAGCGCATCGTTGGATTTTCCATAGACTCTTTTATGATCTTTTCGTAAATGTAGGTTGTTTTTCCAAAACCGGAATTACCCA
>CAZYUZ010000002.1:0-29195 GCA_964650775.1 uncultured Lachnoclostridium sp.
AGAGATGAACTTAGTTACAGTAAAAGACTTATATCGCAATACTGATAAATACATTGATCAGACAATTGAAGTTGGCGGATGGGTTCGTAATATCCGTGATTCTAAAACTTTCGGATTTATCGTTTTAAATGACGGTACATTTTTTGAAACATTGCAGGTAGTATTCCATGATAATATGGAAAACTTTGCGGAAATCTGCAAATTAAATGTAGGTGCTGCAATCATCGTAAAAGGTAAATTAGTTGCAACACCACAGGCAAAACAGAAATTTGAAATTCAGGCAGAAGAAGTTTTTGTAGAAGGACCTTCCACACCAGACTATCCTGTACAGCCAAAGCGTCACAGCATGGAATTCTTAAGAACCATCACACATTTACGTCCTAGAACAAACACATTCCAGGCGGTATTCCGTGTACGTTCTTTATGTGCATACGCAATCCATCAGTTCTTCCAGGAAAGAGGATTCGTATATGTTCACACACCACTGATCACAGGAAGTGACTGTGAAGGTGCAGGTGAAATGTTCCAGGTAACAACCATGGATTTAAATAATGTGCCAAAAACAGAAGACGGTGCAGTAGATTTCTCACAGGATTTCTTTAACAAACCAACAAACTTAACAGTTTCCGGACAGTTAAACGGTGAAACCTATGCAATGGCATTTAGAAATATCTACACATTTGGACCAACTTTCCGTGCAGAAAATTCTAATACAACAAGACATGCAGCAGAATTCTGGATGATTGAGCCGGAAATGGCATTTGCAGACTTACAGGATAACATGGACGTTGCAGAAGCAATGTTAAAATATGTCATCCGCTATGTGCTTGAAAATGCTCCGGAAGAAATGAACTTCTTCAACAGCTTCATCGACAAAGGCTTACTTGACAGATTAAATGGTGTGTTAAATTCTGAATTCGGTCATGTAACATACACAGAAGCAATCGAAATCCTTGAAAAGAACAATGACAACTTTGATTACAAAGTATACTGGGGCTGCGACCTTCAGACAGAACATGAAAGATACTTAACAGAAAAAGTATTCAAACGCCCGGTATTCGTAACTGATTATCCAAAGGAAATCAAAGCATTCTACATGAAACTGAACGAAGATGGAAAGACTGTAGCAGCTATGGACTGTCTCGTTCCAGGTATCGGTGAGATCATCGGTGGAAGCCAGAGAGAGGATGACTACGATAAGTTAGTTGGACGTATGGAGGAGCTGGGACTTAAGAAAGAAGACTATGACTTCTATCTTGACCTTAGAAAATACGGTTCTGCACGTCATGCGGGCTTCGGTCTTGGATTTGAAAGATGCGTTATGTATTTAACAGGTATGGGCAATATCCGTGACGTTATCCCATTCCCAAGAACAGTTAACAACTGCGAATTATAAAAATAAAACACCCGAACAAATGTTCTTGAAAAATCATACACCTTATGGTACACTTACCGTGAGGTGTATTTTTTATGTTAATCATTCATACAGCGGACCTTCATCTGGGAGCAAGTCCCGATGCAGGTGAAAACTGGGGAAAAAATAGAAAACAGGAACTGTGGGACAGTTTTGAAAGACTGATAGAAGTTGTGGAAATGCAGAAGGCAGATTTGTTGCTGATTGCAGGAGATGTATTTCATCGTCCTCCGTTGCTTCGTGAACTGCGTGAAATCAATGACCGTTTTGCCAATTTGAGTAAGACGAAAGTCGTACTGATGGCGGGGAACCACGACCATATCGGAGCGAATTCTTTTTATAAAGGATTTTCATGGGCGGAGAATGTATATTTTTTTGAGAATGAGACAATTGAATCGATAAAATTCCCGGATTTGAAGGTGGATGTTTATGGGTTTAGCTACCACAGCAAAGAAATCCGTGAACGGCTGTATGATGACGTGAAACCGGAGGATAATGGGTATTATCATATTTTGCTGGCTCACGGTGGAGATGAAAAGCACATTCCTTATACGAAAGAAAAACTTGCAAAAAGCGGGTTTGATTATATTGCCTTTGGGCATGTACACAAACCGGGGATGATTTTACCGGGACGTGTGGTAATGGCAGGAAGCTTAGAACCGACGGATCATACATGCTATGGTACTCACGGATTCGTTCGCGTGGAGATCAAAGAAGGGAAGAACCAGATTTCCCTCGTTCCGTTTGCCAAAAGGGAGTACAAACGATTGAAGCTTGAACTTACGACAGAAGATACCATGGGAAGTATCTGCAGACGCCTTGGTGAGAAAGTTACAGAACTTGGAGCAGAGAACATTTATGATGTAATCATGAAAGGAAAACGTCATGCTTCTCTGGAAATTATGGAAGCAAAGATCCGGAGTGTGGGAAATATTCGGGCAATCGTGGATGAGACAGAAAAATATTACGACTATCCGCAGTTGTGCGAAGAATATCAAGGGCGGCTTTTGCAAAAATACATTTCCTCCTTTGAAGGATGCGAAACAAATATAGAGAAGAAAGCCCTTGCCTATGGCACGGAAGCAATTCTGGAGGCACTTGGCGTATGATCATCAAAGAATTAAATTTAAAGAATTTTGGGAAATTTGCTGGGGAAACCTTCCGCTTTGAAGAAGGGCTCAATATCATCTATGGACCAAATGAAGCAGGAAAGACGACCATTTATACAGCAATCACCGCCCTTCTTTTTGGGCTGGATAAGCAGAGAGGCCGCGCGTCGAGGACGGATACTTATACGACCTATCAGCCATGGGAAAATAAAACATGGTACGAAGGAAGCATAAAATTTGTTTCCGGTGGAAAAACTTTTTGTCTGGAACGCAACTTCTATCACGGTGAAAAATCTGCCCGTTTCATTTGTGAAACAGACGGCGAAGAGCTGTCAGTAGAAGACGGTGATCTGGAAGTACTATTAGGTGATATGAACGGTGAACTGTATTTTAATACTGCCGCAGTGGGGCAGCTGAAGATGAAACCGCAGGATATCGTCTACAGTTACTTAAAGAATCACATTGCCAGTGTGCAGGAAGCAGGGAGTCATGCCATTGATGTGGTAGGGGCGATTTCGATTCTGGAAGGAAAGAAAAAAGCGTTAGAACAGCAGAAAAAGAAAGAACTGGCAGAGTTAAACCAGCAGATTGCAGGGAATGATGCGAGACAGGAACTGCTCGCAAAAGAAATTCTGACCTGTCAGGAACAGCTGGAAGATGTGAACAATCAAATGAATCAGTTTACAAAGGAGGTGCCGCAGGAACGAAAAGGATTCTTTGCAAAAATAGTGCGCTGGCTGCAAAAACTGTTTTGCGGCAGACGGCTGCGTGCAGAAGAACAGCGTAAGCGTGAAGAATTTTTAAAACTGGAAGAAAAACTGAAATTTATAAAAGATGTTCTCGGAGAAAAAGAAAGTCTCCGGGAAGAACTAATCTTAGAAAAAGATTCTTTTTATGAAAAATTACATATACAGTCGAAGGACGAAGAAATCAGGGCGTTGGAGCTTGCTATGGATAGAATCCGCACACTTTCGGCACTGCGAAAGGAAGAGGTCATGGAGCAGCTGCTTGCGAAAGCCTCAGGAGTGTTCAGAGAACTGACAAAAGGAAAGTATCAGAAACTCATTCTGGAAGAGAATGAAGAGCCTTGTATCTGGGATGGCAACAGAACCTTAAAGCTGTTTCAGGTAAGTACGGGCTGCGTGGATCAGGTGTATCTGTCACTGCGTATTGCATTGCAGGATCTGTTTTTTGAGGATGAAACCTTACCGCTGTTGTTTGATGACGCATTTGTGTATTTTGATGATAAGCGACTGGAACGTCTGCTGCTTTATCTGAATGAACTTGGAAGACAGGTACTTTTATTCTCCTGTCACAAAAGAGAACTTCGTATGCTGGAAAAACATCAAATTTCCTATGGGAAAATATTGCTTTAAAATCCCTCTGGGGTGATTGTGGAAAAAGCAAAATGATGATATACTTCATTTACTGAGAAACTTCAATAAGGTAGAGAAGTAAAATGATGGAAGGTGGAAATGACATGAGTGCAGAAGGAAAGCATACACATATTGCAGAGGACGGTACTGTTTACGAACATACGCATCATGAACATTCTCATGAGCACGATCACAGCCATGCGCACAGTCACGAACATGGTCATGGACATGTTCACACCAATACAAAAGCAGTACTGAATCGCCTGTCCAGAGCAATTGGTCATTTGGAGTCAATTAAGCGAATGGTAGAAGATGGAAGGGATTGCAGCGAGGTATTGATTCAGTTGTCAGCAGTCAAGTCTGCCATCAACAATACCGGCAAGGTCATCTTAAAAGACCACATTGAACACTGTATGGTAGATGCAGTCGAGTCCGGAGACCATAAAGCCATTGAGGAACTGACAGAAGCCATTGATCGTTTTATGAAATAAATAGGTAATTAGAAAAAGAAGGATTTTTCTCCTTCTTTTTTTGTGCAAGATAACGAAAAGAAAAGAATGTAGAAAGATGCCTTGAAAAAGGTGTTTCAATCAACTATACTGAAACTACATTTTGAGGTTATTTTGAAAAAACAAGGGCGGACAAACTAGATATTGTGGTAGGAGGAGTTAGATGATTTACGTAATTAAGAAAGACGGAACGAGAGAAAAGTTCAATGTTGAAAAGATAATCAATGCGGTAAACAAGTCAGCCAACCGTATTCTTTACACATTTACAGAAGATGAAAAACGTCGAATCTGCGACTTTGCGTTTACAAAAGCAGAATCCTTGGGACGAGAAAATATTGATATTCAGGATATGCACAACATTGTAGAAGGTGCATTGGAGCAGGTGAATCCGGCAGTTGCAAGAAGTTATCGAGATTACCGTAACTATAAAAAAGATTTTGTTCATATGATGGATGACGTTTATACAAAGAGTCAGTCAATCCGTTACATTGGTGACAAGAGCAATGCCAACACTGACAGTGCACTGGTTGCTACAAAACGAAGCTTAATCTTTAATGAACTGAACAAGGAATTATATCGTAAATTCTTCATGAACCGTAACGAACTTCAGGCTTGTCGTGATGGTTATATTTATATCCACGACCAGTCTGCACGTCTGGATACAATGAACTGCTGTCTTTTCGACGTTGGAAATGTGTTAAAAGGCGGTTTTGAAATGGGTAATGTCTGGTATAACGAACCAAAAACTCTGGATACCGCATTTGACGTTATGGGAGACATTATTTTAAGTACCGCAGCACAGCAGTACGGCGGATTTACAGTACCGGAAGTAGACAAAATCTTAGCTCCATATGCTGAAAAGAGCTATGAAAAATATAAAAATGAATTTAAACAGTTCGCTGACCCGACATGGGCAGGTCTTGATGAAAAAGCAGAAAACTATGCTATGAGCAAAGTAAGACGCGACTACGATCAGGGCTGGCAGGGAATCGAATACAAGTTAAATACGGTAGGTTCTTCCCGTGGAGATTATCCTTTCGTAACAGTTACTTTAGGGCTTGGTACAGAACCATTTGAAAAAATGTGTAACATTTCTCTTCTTCAGGTTCACAAACAGGGGCAGGGAAAAGCAGGAAACAAAAAGCCTGTATTGTTCCCGAAAATTGTGTTCTTATATGATGAAGAGATTCACGGACCGGGTAAATGCTGCGAAGATGTTTTTGAGGAAGGTGTAGACTGTTCTTCAAAGACGATGTATCCTGACTGGCTTTCTATGAGCGGCAAGGGATACATTGCCAGCATGTACAAACGCTATAAGAAAGTCATCAGCCCAATGGGCTGCCGTGCATTCTTGAGCCCATGGTACGAAAGAGGCGGTATGCATCCGGCAGATGAAAACGATACACCAGTATTTGTCGGACGTTTCAATATTGGTGCGGTAAGCCTGCATCTTCCGATGATTCTGGCAAAATCCCGTGCGGAAAACAGGGATTTCTATGAAGTTCTGGACTATTATTTGGAAATGATTCGTCATCTCCACATCCGCACTTATGAATACTTGGGTGAAATGCGTGCTTCCACAAATCCACTTGCTTACTGTGAAGGTGGTTTCTATAAGGGGAATTTACAGCCAAACGAAAAAATCAAACCACTTCTTCGTGCGGCAACTGCTTCCTTTGGAATCACAGCATTAAACGAATTACAGGAACTTTATAACGGCAAATCCATCCGTGAAGACGGTCAGTTTGCATTAGATGTATTAGAATATATCAATAAAAAGATTGCCCAGTATAAAGAAGAAGATGGAAACCTTTACGCAATCTACGGCACACCTGCAGAAAGCTTATGTGGTCTTCAGATCGAACAGTTCCGTAAAAAATATGGTATCGTAGAAGATGTTTCTGACAGACCATATGTAAGCAACAGCTTCCACTGTCATGTAACAGAACAGATGACCCCAATTGAAAAACAGGACTGTGAAGGTCGTTTCTGGGAACTTTGCAACGGTGGAAAGATTCAGTATGTAAGATACCCGATCGGATACAACAAAGATGCCATTCGTACACTCATCAGACGCGCCATGGAATTAGGTTATTACGAAGGTGTCAACTTATCCCTTGCTTACTGTGATGACTGTGGACATCAGGAACTGGAAATGGATGTCTGCCCGAAATGCGGTTCTAAGAACCTCACAAAGATTGACCGTATGAACGGATATCTTTCTTACAGCCGTGTACATGGTGATACAAGACTGAATAAAGCCAAAATGGCTGAAATTGCAGAACGTGTCAGCATGTAGAAGCCGTGTGAAACAGCTATATTGAGAAATGAATAATTAAGATAGAAACTCCACATCCTAATTGTAACTACGAGAGATACTCGTACAAAAGTGATGTGGAGTTTTTAGATATGGAATATGTAAAAGCATTCTTGGTGGGCGGCATCATCTGTGCCCTCGTACAGATTTTAATGGAGAAAACAAAAATGCTTCCGGGGCGTATTATGGTGCTTTTGGTATGCATCGGTACAGTGTTGGGATTTCTTGGTCTTTACCAGCCTTTTGCAGATTTTGCAGGAGCAGGTGCGACCGTACCACTGCTTGGTTTTGGCAATACCCTTTGGAAAGGAATGCAGGAAGCCATCGACAAAGACGGCTTTCTTGGAATCTTTCGCGGCGGCTTTACAGCCAGCGCAGCAGGAATCTGCGCAGCCCTTGTATTTGGTTACCTTGCAAGCCTCATTTTCAAACCGAAAATGAAGAAATAAGTAGCGCCCATGACTGGAAAAATGTCATGGGCGTTACTTGTGTAACCGGCTAAAAATTGATATAATACTCTTTAAGTATGTCCATGCTTAGGCAGACGTATGATTTTGAGGGAATGAAGAAAGTAATAGATGGAATACTATAGTATTTCAGGAGGCGATATTACGATGAAAAAAATTGCAATTGTTGCAGACAGCAACAGTGGCTATACCCAGGAAGAAGCCAATGCGGCTGGGATTTATTTGATTCCTATGCCATTTTATATTAATGAGGAAGAGTACTTCGAGGGTGTAAATCTTACTCAGGAAGAATTTTTTGAACATTTAAAAAATGACGCAGATGTGAGTACTTCACAGCCGTCTCCGGGCAGTATGCTGACGATGTGGGATGAACTGTTGAAAACTTATGATGAGGTCATTTATTTTCCAATGTCCAGCGGTTTGTCCGGAACCTGCCAGACGGCTATCATGCTTGCGCAGGATTATGATGGAAAAGTGCTGGTTGTAGACAATCAGAGAATTTCTGTTCCATTAAAGCATTCCATTATAGATGCCTGCACAATGGCTGAAATGGGAAAAAGTGGGCAGGAGATTAAAGAATATCTGGAAAGAACCAAGTTGGATTCTGCGGTCTACATTACAGTAGATACGTTAAAATATTTGAAAAAAGGCGGAAGAGTGACTCCGGCAGCGGCAGCACTTGGAACACTTTTGAAGATCAAACCGGTATTGCAGATTCGCGGAGAAAAATTAGACTCCTATGCGAAGGCAAGAACCATGAATCAGGCAAAGAAAATTATGATCGATGCACTGAAAAAGGATGTGGATGACATCTTTGATGGCAATGCTCAGGAAGTACATTTTGACATTGCGCATACCCAGAATGAGGAAGGTGCGCTGTCAGTCAAAGCGTTGATTGAAGAAGCATTTCCGGGATGTGAAGTCAGCATCATCGATCCATTATCTTTGAGTGTTGCGTGCCATATTGGAGAGGGTGCAGTTGGTGTTGCCTGGACAAGAAAACTGATCGTGTAGGTACTTATGACAAATCAGACAACCATGCTCCGTGAAATTATTGAGGAGCATTCCGACAGAATTAAAAACATGAAAAAATATTACCCATATTTTCGACTGGCAGAAACGTCTCTGGCACAGTACAGAGACGGCGCATTTGCCGGTCTTGATATGGGTTATATCACGTTGGCGGTCATTCGATTTTTTATTGAAGAAAATAACTTCAAGGAAAAGGATGTGACTTATCAGGAATACTATGCCTTTTTAAAGGAACTTTTAAAGAGAGATTTTGAACTGGAACTTGAAAAAGAGGAAGAGCAGGATCTGATCGCTTTTCTTTTCGATAAATTGAAAAATGAGGGGAAACCTTTTAGCTTTGACTACTACGACCCGGTGGATCATAAACGCAAGACGATGCGCAGCCGTTTTATGGACAGCAAGATTGAGGACGGAGTAGTCTATTATTATATTACCTCGGATGCCATTGAGTTTTATCTGGATACGAAGGAAATCAAAGATGAGAGTACCATCAATGTAGAGCAGCTTTTGCTTGAAAAACTTATCAACACCCAGAATTTCCGTGGCGGTACGGAAGTTGCAAAACGTATTAACAATGAAGTAGGACGCCTGATGCGCCAAAAAAATGAAGTGCTTGGTATTCTGAGTTATGACGTATTTGCAGGTGTGGAAGCATTTGAAAAATTTATGGGAAGCACAATGCGATGGTTTAAAGAAGAGCAAAAGCTTTTTGCCAGAAACAGTGATCTGATCCATAAAGCGTTAGAACGTGCAGAATCCGATGGAGAGCAGGGAGATTATCAGAGCCGTTATTATCAGGCAATCGACGAAATCTATCAGTTGGAACTGGAACTGAAAAAAGCCATTGCACGCCACAGTGAATTACTTGGAGCCTGCACAGCGCTTCAGAAAAAGGTTGGAGAACTGGTTGCCAAATCTAAATTTGCAGCCTTAAAACGTTCTCTGGATTTTAAACGAATGGGACAGCGCCTTATGGAGCGTGACCGCGCAGATTTATTGGAAGCATTGATCATGCCGTTATTCGATATTCATACAGGTAAGACTTTACATATGGGACGTTTGGAAGATCTGTTGATGGTAAGTCCGGAAAAAGTGGAAACGGTAGAGGCAGTATCGGAAGGCGAAGAGCAGGCTTATATTTACGAGGATGAGATTGAGGATGCCAGAATTCAGAAAAACTACATTCTGTTATTTGAAAATCTTTTACAGACGCTGGAGCATGCAGATTCGTTTACGCTAAAAGAATGGCAGGAACAGTTAAAAAGCCAGCTTGGAGAACGCGTGGTGCGTAATGCGGATTATTATTCTTTCCTTGTGCACCTGGCTCAGAAGAAAGAATACAATGCGCGAAAGATCATCGAAAAACCGGATACATTTTTAGAAGAAGCCGTAAAGGTCTTTTTAGAAGAACATAAAGAATATGAAAATGTGACAATTTTATTAACCATGCTTCCGGAAGAAGAATTGCTTCCTGGGACAAAGATGTCTGTCACAAATTTACTGATAGAGAGGGGGAACTAAGACGTGGAAAACAGAAATTTAGAAAAAGCGCTGGAACTGATCTCAGATCTGATTCAGGGAGAAGAAAATCCGGTGCTTTACGAAGAATACATTTCTAATTCGGAAGTTTACCGTCTGACCTCCATGATTGCGAAAAAGTTGGGACTTAGCATTTACGAATATCAGAATCATTTATATATGACCAGTGGAGAGCATAACAGAGTTTTTGGATTTACCAATGAAGAACTCAAAAAGACAATCGGTGTGCGCTTAAATCGCGAGCTCTATCTTTGTTACTACATTATTTATACAATTATGATGCAGTTTTATCAGGATTCTGCTACCTACAGTTACATTGAATATGTGAAGATTGATGATGTGATTCAGGCAGTGGATCAGGGGCTGGCAGCAGTCATTTCTCAGATTGAAGTGCTTGTGTTAAGTGAAATTGAGGAAAACTCTTTCAAAACACTGGCACTCATGTGGGAAGATCTGCCGATGATCACCACAGAGGAATCGACGGTACGAAGAGCAGCAAGAAATTCCAAGATCGGTTATGTGAAAATGGTGGTGAACTTTATGGTGAATCAGCGTCTTTTGTTAGAAGCGGAAGAACGTTATTACCCGACGATGCGATTCCGTGCACTCATTGAAAATTATTATACAGAGCATCAGGGACGTCTCTATGAATTATTAAACGGAAAGGATGAAAACTAATGCCGCATATTAACAGAATCCGCGTGAACAATGTAAAATACAATTTCGGCACTCAGTATTATGACGATTTTGTCATGCGCTTTTCCGGAAAGAATACGATTTATGATCTTGCAAACGGTGGTGGAAAAAGTGTGCTGATGTTACTGCTTTTGCAGAATCTGATTCCAAACTGTACGCTGGATGAAAAACAGCCAATTGAAAAATTATTCCGTTCCGGCAATGGGAATACGACCATTCATTCCATGATCGAGTGGAAATTAAATCCATGCCATGTAAAGAATGGGTTTCAGTATATGACGACCGGCTTCTGTGCGAGAAAAGCGCGAGGCGGTGCTGGAGAAGATGGGGAGGCTTTGGCAGACAGAGCTTCTATCGATTATTTCAACTACTGTATTTTCTACCGTCAGTTCAATGACAATGATCTGAAAAATCTGCCATTGTCTAACGGGAAAGAACGTATTACCTACCTTGGGCTTCGTTCGTACTTACAGGAGCTGGAAAAAAAGGACTTCCATGTGGAAGTGAAAATCTTTGACCGTAAGGGAGATTATCAGAGATTTATCAGTCAGTACGGACTATTCGAGAGCGAATGGGAGATTATTCGAGGAATCAACAAGACCGAAGGACATGTACGTACTTATTTTGAGACAAATTATCGTACCACAAGAAAAGTTGTGGAAGATTTACTGATTGAGGAAATTATTGAAAAGTCATTCTATCATAAGACGGGAACAGACCGTGAATCCGGTGAAATGGCAAATACATTGCTGGATTTAAAGGACCAGCTTGTTTTGCTGTCTCAGAAAAAGAATGAAATTCATTATTACGACCGCCAGATAGAACTGTTATCGGAATTTGCATCCCGCGTAGGAAGTTTGCAGGGAATGTATTTCAAAAAGCAAGGTCTGGAAGATCAGCTCGTAAAAACCTATAATACGACATTAAAACGCCGCGTTCAGAAAGAACATGCCCATGAGGAACTGATCATGAAATCAGAAGCTCTGGCAGAGCAGAAGCAGGAAGTGTCCCGCCAGATCGATACTGCCGGTATTCAGAAAAAAGAAATACAGCTTAAGGTATTGGAGGCGCAGGCACAGGAGAAGCAGAAGACCATCGAAGAAGTTTCTGCAATTAGTGAAAAGAAACGCATTCAGTTAGAAGAGCGTGAATGCGACAACTATTATCTGAACTATTTAGAATACGAAAAAGAATATCTGGCAGCGAAAAAAGCAGTAGAAGAAATTCTTGGCGGCAGTGAAACACTGGAAGAAGATTTATTTGCCATGGCAAATGAATGGAAAGACTATGTGGAAGAAGATCAGCGTGTACTTGCGGATTCTATTACGCAGTTACAGGAAGATGCAGCAGGTTTAGAAGAAGAAAGAGCAGAGCTTGAGGGAAAAGAGAAAAAACTGGCAGTGCAGCTTGAAGTACTGGAGAACAGTACGAAAAAACTGGAGTCTGAAAAACAGAAGTTAAATGACCAGATTCATGAACTTTCCCGTCAGGAAAGTGTTCTTTTCTTCTCTGATATGAAAGGACAGTGCGAAAAAGCAGAGAAGGAATGCACATCTTTTGTAAAACAGCAGCGTCAGGCAGCACTGCGTCTGGAACAGTGCGGAAAAGAACTTTATGGAACAGAACTGCAGAATCGCAATCTCCAGAAAGAAGAACGCAGAATCACTGCGGAACTTGAAACATTAAACAAAGAACTTGGAAGACACAGCAAATTAACAGAACGCATGGACCAGCTGATCGGAATTTATGGTGGTACCTACGAATCTGTCGAAAACATTTTATTCCAGCAGCAGAAAGAACTTGTACTGGCACACCAGAAAAATACAGAGGAAAAGAAACGCCTGCAGGCGAAACTTTCGGCTCTGGCAGATGGCATTTTTGTGCCACAGCCTGAAGAAGTGACTGCATTTTTGGAAGATGTGGCAAGATATTATGATGAAAAAGCGGTTTCAGGTTATGATTATTTAAGAGAAAAACCTGCTGATGTGCGCGAAATCTTCATGGAACGTTATCCGATGCTTCCGTATGCAGTGGTGACAAATGCTGCGCTGGATGCAATGACTGCGGATCAAAAACTAAAAGAAAAGGATTTTGGAGATGCTTTGATTCCGGTCATTTCTTATCAGGCACTGGAACGTGAAAAGGAACTGGCAGATGATAATGCAATGATCTTTGTGGGGAAAACTGTCGACAAAGACAAAATCAAAGAGCGTCTTGCCCAGCTGGAAACTGTTTTTGCGAAAGAATACGAAAGAGAACGTGTTTTAAAACAGGACTATAATTTTGTCCAGATGTTTTTACAGGAGCGCACAGAGTGCGAGCCAAAGCAGGAGGCATATGAAGCATTAAAACTTCAGTGGAAGCAGCTGTTAAGAGAACGTGAAGATACGACCGCAAAAGTGCGTGCACTTAGCGAACAGGAAGAAGCGCTGAAAGCGGAAGTCTCAAGCCTTAAACAGTCAATTGCTGATGCGAAAAAGCATCTGGAAAATATGCAGGTGATTTATACACTTGAGTGCAACCGCAATTCCCTTGAAGAAGAAAGTACATTTACCCGTAGAAGATTAGACGATGTAAAGGCGGAGCTTGAAAGCGTTCGCAGAGCATTGCGGGGGATTTTGGAAAGCCTGGAAGCAATCAATCACAGTCTGGATGGAAGACGTCAGGAGTTAAAACGTGTTTTAGAAAGCTGGGATATTTTTAAAAACTATGTCACAGACAAAGAATATCCGGCAACAGGGATGGATAGAAAAGAACTGGAAATTGCATTTTTAGGAAAGAAGACTGCTTACGAGCAGAAAAATGCAGATGTTTTAGATAAACAGAAGTTGGCAGAATCCTATGAAAAAGCGATGGAGCAGCAGAAAGAACAGCTGCAGCTGCTTGGGTATTCTCTGGAGGCACTTTTTGTAAAAGAGAAGGAAAAAGGCTGTATCCGCACCAATATGGAGCAGCTTCTGGTACAAAAGAAGGAAGCCTTTGACATCAGAAATCAGCTCCTTTTATTGGAAAATGAAAAGAAATCGCTGGAAGCAGGACTCCATAAAACAATGGGAAGCATCCAGCATGCAAAACAGATGGTGGAAGAAAAATATAGTCAGCTGGAAGCGTTAGATATTCCGGAAGAACAGCTGGATATTTTTGTGACTCGTCAGAAAGAGCAGCTAAAAGCGCTGGAAGCAGAGATGAGCGCCGGCCAAAAGCAGATGCGAGAACTGGAAGAGCAGTGCTATGCCTTAAAAGCAATGGCACAGGATATGGAGCGCATGATGAAGAGCGCCGGAATCTCGCCGGAAAACATTACAGAATGCCTGGAGACTGGAATGTCTTTGAAAGAGCAGTATGAAGATCTTCGCCAGGCCTATGAAAAGATTGTAAAAGAAGAAAGCAAGCGTCTGGATGCGGTAGAAAAGGAAAAACAGCTTCTGACTGCGACACTGGAAAAAATGGGTGCCTACGAGCTTTCTGAAGAAATCAAGAAAAATCTGACTGCACCGGAAAACGAGCTGCAGATCAAAGACCAGATGGATTCTTTAAGATCTGTGACGGAATGTCTGGAACTTGAAAAGAATCGTATCGGCAAGGACATGGATTCTCTTCAGGAATTAAAAGATCAGTTTGAGGCTCAGTGCCTGCAGAACTGCTTAAATATTAAGGAAGAACTGGATCGTCTGCAGAAGCTTTCCAAGATTTCTATGGACCAGCAGATGATTTCCATGATCACCTTGCAGATTCCATATATCAAGGAAGAATTATATGGCAATGCCATGTCAGAATATATCGACCATATCATTCGTCAAGTAGAGAATTTTGATACGCAGGCGGAACGACTGAACTTTATCAGAAATCAGCTGGCATTTAAGCGTCTGTTCTCAGTCATCGTTACCAATATGGATGCGATTCGCCTCACCCTTTATAAACGTGAACGAATGAAGGAACAGAGCCGTTACTTAAAATATGAAGAAGCAGTCGGAAGTACCGGTCAGTCTCAGGGGATTTACATTCAGTTCCTTGTTGCTATCATCAACTATATTTCAAGCATCAACTCCGGCAATGCGGATCCGCTGGAATTGAAGAAGGTCATCTTTATTGATAACCCGTTTGGTGCGGCAAAGGATGTTTATATCTGGGAACCGATCTTTAAATTGTTAAAGTCTAATAATGTTCAGCTCATTGTACCGGCACGTGGTGCGACACCGGCAATTACCGGTCATTTTGAAGTCAACTACATTCTTGGGCAGAAATTGATTGACGGCAGACAGCAGACGGTTGTGGTAGATTATCGCAGTCAGACAGAAGAAAATGAGCTGGAATACGCTGCCTTAGAATACGAGCAGGAAACATTGCAGTTCTTTTAGAATGTTTTGACAACCCTATTGTGCATATGGTAAACTGAAGAGTAGTAAAATCGCGGGGATTCTATGAAATTTTCACGAAAATACGTAAGAATTATATGAGGTGAACTCTTTTGGATAAATATGAATACAAGGTAAAACTTGCTCAGATTGAGAAACTTGTGGCGAAGAAAGACTTTGTGACAGCTGCAAAAATCGCAGATGGCATTGACTGGAGAAAAGTAAAAAGTGTTACAACACTGAACATGATCGCGGACATCTACGAAGCAAACAATCGTCTGGAAGATTGCTACGAAATTTTAAATATGGTATATGACCGTTCTCCAATCGGACGAAGAGTCGTATATCATATGACAGAAGTTGCAACGAAAATGCATGATTTTGAGGAAGCGATCGATCTTTACAAGGAATTTGTAAAGATTGCGCCTCATGATCTTGGCAGATACATTTTAAAATATCAGATTTACAGAGAACGCGGTTCTTCTGTTGCAGACCAGATTACGATTCTGGAAGAATACAGAAGCCACGAATACGATGAAAAATGGTCTTACGAGCTGGCATGTCTTTATGAAGAAGCCGGTCAGATTGACCTGTGTGTGGAAGAATGTGATGAGCTGATTCTGTGGTTTAGCGAAGGTGAATACGTAGCCAAAGCAATGGAACTGAAGATGAAATATCAGGAGCTTACTGCTTCCCAGCAGGAAAAATTTGAACACCGTTATGATTATCTGGAACAGGAAGCAGAAGGTATTGAAGAACCAGAAGAGGAAACTTTTGGTGAAGAACCAGAACAGGCAGAAGGGGCAGTGAAAGAGGAAGCTGCACCAGCAGTTTCAGAAGAAGATGAAGATACACCGCAGGTATCAGTCATCAATACCAATAAATTCAGTACCATGAATCTTCAGGAAGAACTTGCAAAAGGTCTTCAGATGATTTTAGAACAGGTGGAAGAAGAGCAGGCAGCAGAGGAAGAAGCTGCAAAACCAGATACGCAGGAATTCATTCCTGTAAAAGAAGTGGTGATTCCGCGAAATACAGAAGAGCCGGCAGTGGAAGAGGAAGCACAGGCTGCAGAAGAGCCGGCAGTGGAAGAAGAACCAGCTCCTGCAGAGCCTCAAAAGCCGCTCTCTGAGACAGCAGAATTAAAAACAGAGCTTTTAAAATATGCGGCAATTCCTCAGGAACGCAAAATGGAAGAACTCCTTCGTACAGAAGAAGATGGGCAGATTACTCTCGCAATCGGCGATGAGAATGTTTTGGAAAAACAGATTACCGGTCAGATGACCATCGAAGAAATCTTAGAAGCCTGGGAAGAAAAGAAGCGTCAGGCGAGAGAACAGATGGAAAAAGCAGGAGAGAAGAAAGCACCTGTTCTTTATGAAACTGGAGAAATCACAGGATTATTAGATGATTTTATTCCTAGAACACCAAAAGATGTTCAGGAAATCATAGAAGAAATTGAAGAAGAATTTGCTGAGGAAGAGATTGCAGAAGAAGCAGTTGAAACCGAAGAAGCAATTGAGATTGAAGAAGAAGCAGTTGAAACAGAGGAACCAGCGGTTGAAACAGTAGAAGAAGAACTGGAAGATGACCTTCCAATGGATATTGACCTTGCGGAGGTTTTAGAAGCTGCGCTGGCAGAACCAAAAGAAGAGGCTGCTCAGGATTTGGAAGAATCTGAGGAAGTATGGGTAGAAGAGCCAGGAAAGAGCCCTGTCAGCCAGAATACCGCATCTATGTTAGATGCAATTGAGAGAACGCTTGTGGCAGAGATTACTCCGTTAGAAACAGCGGGTAAATATCTGACAGAAGAACAGGAAAAGATTTTTGCATACTTTACTTCTGTAAATGGTATGAAAAAACAGCTGGTAGACCTTCTTGCGGAAGATGCAATCTATGCCGGTCAGGAAGATTCCAGTACAGGAAACCTCATCATTACAGGGCATCCGGGAAATGGTAAGACAACACTTGCGATTGACATTGTAAAAGCTTTCCAGAAGCAGAGAAAAACAAAGGGCGGTAAGCTTGCAAAAGTAACCGGTGATGGATTTAACAAAAAGAATCCGGAAGACGTGGTGAAGAAGCTTGGCGGCGGCGCATTGATCATCGAACGTGCCGGCAGCATGAGCGCGCAGACGGTAGAGAGCCTTTGCAGTGTTATGGAAAGTGTGACAGGCGGTCTGCTGGTGATTCTGGAAGATGACGCATCTGAGATTGCAGCACTTTTGGAAAAAAATCAGCGCTTCGCAGCAAAGTTTAACCGTTCCATTGATATTCCAATTTTCTCTAATAATGAACTGGTAGCTTTCGGTAAATCATATGCGGAAGAACAGGAATATTATTTCGATGAAATGGCAGTCCTTGCCCTTTACGACTGCATCGGTGTTCGACAGACTTCAGACCATGTGGTAAATGTCACAGAAGTCAAAGAATTTGTGGATGATGCGATTGCCCATGCGGAAAAGAAAGGCAAAGGTCTGTTTGCAAGATTGTCGAAAAAACGCATCGATGAAGATGGAAATAAACTGTTGTTAGAAGAAGATTTTGATTATTAAAACTTACTTGTTGAACCGGGTAGGGTCAATGAGATAAAATGAAGGAAAGATATATTTTAGGGGGATGTGACTATGGCAGCCAAAAAGAAAACAGAAAACAAGCCGGTTGAAATGACTTGTAAAGTAACCGATTGGGACCAGTATCTGTTTGGACAGGGAAATCATTATGAGATTTACAAAAAGCTGGGCGCACATTTGACAGAGAAAGACGGCGTAGCCGGAACTTACTTTGCAGTTTGGGCTCCACGTGCAAAATCTGTAAAACTGATTGGTGATTTTAATAACTGGGATGGAAAAGACCATGTGATGACAAGATTAGAACCACTTGGAATCTATGAATTGTTCGTTCCGAATGTGGGTGAAGGAAATACCTATAAGTATCTGATCGATGGTGCAGACGGCAACCTTCATTACAAATGTGATCCATATGGATTCAGCGCTGAAATGCGTCCGGGCACAGCATCTAAGGTTGCAGACCTTAGCTATAAATGGAAAGATTCCAAATGGATGGAAGAACGCGCTGAAAAAGATACAGAAAAAATGCCTGTTTCCATCTATGAAGTACATTTAGGATCATGGAAGAGACATCCTCATGAAGAAGAGGAAACCGGTTTCTACACCTATGAAGAATTAGCAGATGAGCTTGTAAAATATGTAAAAGATATGGGTTATACACACGTAGAACTCATGGGTATTGCAGAACATCCGTTTGACGGTTCCTGGGGATATCAGGTAACAGGATACTTTGCACCAACTTCCCGCTACGGAACACCACAGCAGTTCAAGAAATTAATCGATGCGCTCCATAAAGCAAAAATCGGTGTTATTCTTGACTGGGTACCGGCACATTTCCCAAGAGATGCTCATGGTCTTGCAAACTTTGATGGATATCCACTTTATGAATATCCGGACCCAAGAAAAGGAGAACATCCTGACTGGGGTACAAAAATCTTTAATTATGAAATGAATGAAGTAAAGAACTTCTTGATTTCCAACGCACTCTACTGGATGGAAGAATTCCACATTGATGGTCTTCGTGTAGATGCAGTTGCTTCCATGCTTTACTTGGACTATGGCAAACAGGACGGACAGTGGGTAGCAAACAAATACGGCGGAAATAACAACCTTGAAGCAATCGAATTCTTCAAGCACTTGAATTCCTGCCTCCTTGGAAAATATCCGGGAACAATGATGATCGCAGAGGAATCCACTGCATGGCCAAAAGTAACTGACAAACCGGAAAACGATGGTCTTGGATTCTCTTATAAATGGAACATGGGCTGGATGCATGATTTCCTTGAATATATGAAATTAGACCCATATTTCAGAAAAAATAACCACAACAAGATGACTTTCGCTGCAAGCTACATGACAAGCGAAAACTATATTTTAGTTCTTTCTCATGACGAGGTTGTTCATCTGAAATGTTCTATGATCAACAAGATGCCAGGATATCCTGATGATAAGTTTGCGAACTTAAAAGCTGGTTATGCATTCATGATGGGTCATCCGGGTAAGAAGCTGCTCTTCATGGGACAGGAATTTGCACAGTATCAGGAATGGAGTGAAGCAAGAGAACTTGACTGGTTCCTTTTGAGCGAAGAAAAGCATCAGCAGATGCAGGGCTGGGTAAAAGAATTACTTCACATTTACAAAAAACACCCATGTCTGTACTCTCTTGACAGAAGTTACGATGGATTCCAGTGGATTAACGCAGATGATGCAGACAGAAGTATCTTCAGCTTCGTGCGTTACGATGAAAATAAAAAGAAGAGCCTGCTCTTCGTTATGAACATGACACCAGTGGCAAGAGAAGACTACCGTGTAGGTGTGCCTCGCAGAAAACAGTACAAGCTGATTCTTAACAGCCATGATGAAAAATTTGGTGGAAATGATATCGTAGAAAACAGAGAAACTGTTTATAAAGCAGCAAAAGGCGAATGTGACAACCAGCCATTCTCATTCTCTTATCCACTTCCGGCATATGGTGTAGCAGTATTTGAATTTTAATATTTAGAAAATATTGACAAGAGGCGCTTCTATCATCGCCTCTTGTTTTGTCTCTGTCTTAGGAGCCGGTTTGGTGGATTCGTCCGGTGTGAACATGGAAATTAAGAGCAGGATCAATACGATTCCAAGGAGAAGAAAAATGCCTGTATAGATGAGTTCCTTCATGTGGATGACGACGATTTTTGTTTTTGAACTCAAAATCATTTCCTCCGGAACTTATTTTTTAAAACATATGAAAAAATCATTAAAATATGCACAAAAAAAGTAAAAAATCTACTTCCCTTTTTTGCAATTCTGCATTAATATAAACTTATTGAACAATGAATGTTCAATAAGCTATCAAATTGATTGGGTACATTTGCACAAAGGTTTGTTTATATTTTGCATAAAAACAAGGGTTTATATTTGTACAAAAAGAGAAGAGAAGGGGAAAGGTAAGGATGATTTCAAATCAGATACTGCAGAGTACAATTGAAGGCTTGAAGGGAATCGCAAGAATTGATCTTTGCGTACTCGATGCAGAAGGAAAAGTATTGGCATCAACATTTAAAGAACAGGAAGATTTTGAAGGTGTCGTGGGACCGTTTATTGATTCCCCTGCCGACAGCCAGGTGATTCGTGGGCATCAGTTCTTTAAAGTATTTGACGAAACTCAGCTGGAATATATTCTGGTAGCGAACGGTGGAAGTGACGACGTTTATATGGTGGGAAAAATTGCCGCTTTCCAGATTCAGAATTTACTGGTAGCATATAAAGAGCGTTTTGATAAAGATAACTTTGTCAAAAACCTGTTGCTTGACAACCTGCTTTTAGTAGATATTTACAATCGTGCGAAAAAGCTTCATATTCCAACAGATGTAAAACGTGTTGTTTTCATCATTGAAACAGTACGTGAAAAAGAAAATAATGTCATGGAAAGTGTTCGTGCAATGTTTGGTGCGAAATCCAGAGACTTTATTACAGCGGTAGATGAAAAGAATGTCATTGTTGTAAAAGAACTGCTCTTAAGTGACACTTACGAGGAACTTGTCAAGGTTGCAAAGACCATGAGAGATACTTTAAGTGCAGAAGGCATCAAGGGCGTTCACATTGCATACGGTACCATCGTTGGGGAAATCAAAGACGTTTCCCGCTCTTATAAAGAAGCAAAAATGGCACTGGATGTAGGACGCATCTTCTTTGAAGACCGAGACATCATCGCATACAGCGCACTTGGCATTGGCCGTCTGATCTATCAGCTTCCAATTCCATTATGTAAAATGTTTATCAGAGAAATCTTTGATGGAAAGTCACCGGATGATTTCGACGAAGAAACACTGGCAACCATCAATAAATTCTTTGAAAACAGTCTGAATGTATCCGAAACATCCAGACAGCTCTACATTCACAGAAACACACTGGTGTACCGTCTGGATAAACTGCAGAAGAGTACAGGACTGGATTTGAGAGTTTTTGAAGATGCAATTACCTTCAAAATTGCGCTGATGGTCGTAAAATACATGAAATACATGGAAACAATTGATTATTAAAAATATGGTTGTGAAGGCGGCGGGTTTGCTGCCTTCACATTTGTAGTTTCAAGCTGGAAATTATATGGAGGAACTTATGATACGTTTAGAGAACGTCAGTAAAAACTACTCTAACGGAGTAGAAGCGCTGAAAAATATTAATATGGAGATCGAAGACGGAGAATTCGTTTTTATCGTTGGGGACAGCGGTTCAGGAAAGTCTACCCTGATCAAGCTCCTGTTAAAAGAGCTGGAACCAACAGAAGGAACAATCGAAGTGGATGGCATTACCCTTGGTAAAATGAAACGCCGTTTCGTGCCGATGTACCGCCGTAAAATTGGCTGTGTATTTCAGGAATTCCGTCTTTTGAAAGATAGAAATGTCTATGAAAATGTGGCATTTGCCCAGAGAGTCGTTGCGACACCGGCGAAAAAGATTCGTAAAGATGTTCCAAGAATCCTTTCCACGGTAGGACTTGCAGAAAAATACCGTTCTCTGCCAAAACAGCTTTCCGGTGGGGAACAGCAGCGAGTTGCTTTGGCAAGAGCACTTGTAAATAAACCATCCATTATTCTGGCAGATGAGCCGACTGGTAACCTGGATCCGAAAAACTCCAGAGATATCATGAAGCTTCTGACAGAGATCAACGAAAAAGGTACAACCGTTGTTGTTGTAACTCACGACAGAGAAATGGTAAACCTGATGAAAAAGAGAGTTATCGCTATGAGAAAAGGCGTCATTGTAAGTGACGAGCGCAATGCTGGGTACGACCATGAGAATTAGTTCTTTAGGATACTGCATTTCGCAGGGCTTTAAAAATATCTGGAGACATAAAATGTATTCATTGGCTTCCATGGCAACCATGGCAGCCTGTATCCTGATGTTCGGTATTTTCTTTTGCCTTGTACAGAATGTGAATTATATTGTGAAAATCGCAGAAAGCGGTGTGGCAGTGACTGCATTCTTCGACGAAGGGATGCCGGAATCTGAAATTTTGGAAATTGGTGAAAAAATCGAAGCCAGAAACGAAGTTTCAGAAATAATCTATGTTTCTGCAGAAGAAGCATGGGAAGAATACAAAGAAATTTACTTTTCAGAAAATCCACAGCTGGCAGAAGGCTTTGCGGATGATAACCCGCTGGCAAATTCTGCTCATTACGAAATTTATGTAACAGATGTAGAATTACAGGATGAGCTGGTTACTTATATTGAGTCGATTGAGGGTGTTCGTAAGATCAATCAGTCAGAAGACATTGCCAATATTTTATCTGATTTTAATGTTTTGGTCGGATATGCTTCTGTTACGGTCATCGGACTTCTTCTGGCAGTTTCAATTTTCCTGATCAGCAATACCATTACGATTGGAATAAACTCCAGACGTGAAGAAATCGGTATCATGAAATTAATTGGCGCGACCAATATATTTGTAAGAACACCATTCTTAATCGAAGGTATCATGATTGGTCTTGTAGGAGCTCTGATTCCTCTGGTAGCTTTATTCTTTGGCTACAGAGAACTGGTTTCCTATGTGATGGGAGAGTTTCATCTTCTGACAGGTGTACTGCAGTTCTTACCGGCAGTAGAATTGTTCAGAATATTGATTCCGGTTGCACTGATTTTAAGTGTTGGAATCGGATTTTTTGGAAGTTTCTTTACAACAAGAAAACATTTACGTGTTTAGACGGGAGAAATAGTTTCAATGCATTTATACCGTAAATACATAAAACAGGGGCTTGCATTTTTGCTGCTCCTGCTTATCGTTTGTACATGTGTTCCTTCTGTGTATGCAACGGAAGATTCAGACAGCCAGACAGAAGAGGCTGCACAGTCAGAAGATTCTGAAGAGGATTCCGAAGAAGAGGATGAATCAGAAGAGGATGAGGAAGAGGAAGAAAAAAGGCAGGAAGAGTTAGACAGACTGGAAGATGAAAGACAGCAGACGCTGGATGCCATTGACAGTTTAAAAGATTCTATCAGCAGCGTACAGCAGGATATTAACAGCCTTCAGGCAGAAAAAAACAGCATTCAAAGCTATATCAATCAGCTCGACAAAAAGATGAATACTCTTGCAAACGAGATTGCAGACTTTGAAGAGAAGATTGAGGGAAAAATCGTAGACATTGAAGAGACAAAAGAGGCTCTGGAAGAAGCGAAAATTGCATGTGATAAACAGTATGAATCCATGAAAATGCGCATACAATTTATTTATGAAAATCCAAGTCAGTCTCTTTTTGAAATGATCTTAAGCTCCGACAATGTGGCAGATCTGATTAATCGTGCCGATTATGTGGCATCTATGTCTTCTTATGACAGAAATATGATGGATAAATTAATCGAGACGAAAGAAGAAATCGCATTGAAAGAGGAAACGCTGGAAGCAGAGCTTGAAGAACTTGAAATGATGCAGGCAGAGCTGGAAACGCAGAAAAAGAAAGTGAATGCAAGCATTAATTCCAAGAAGGGTGAATTGAGCGCAAAAGCCAGCGAGCTTGGAGATGCGTCTTCAGATCAGGCAGCCTATAAAGCACAGTTAGAAGAACAGGAACGCCTGCTCAATGAGATTGAAGAACAGATTGCAAGAACGGCAAATCCGGATGCCTATAAGGGAAGTGTTACCGGATTTATCTGGCCATGTCCTTCGTATACAAGAATTAGCAGCTATTTTGGTCCAAGACCACAGCCAACAGCAGGTGCATCTACGAACCATAAAGGCGTGGATCTTGCGGCTCCGTACGGTTCCGCAATTCTGGCATCGGCTTCGGGGGTAGTAACAACTTCAACCTACAGCAAATCTGCAGGAAATTATATCGTAATCGCTCACGGTAATGGAATCTCTACAGTTTATATGCACTGTTCTTCGCTCCTCGTATCTGTTGGAGAAACAGTAGAGCAGGGAGAAACCATTGCAAAGGTTGGCTCCACCGGCTATTCGACAGGAAATCACCTGCATTTTGGTGTGATCAAAAATGGAAGCTATGTCAATCCATTAAATTATATCAGTCCATAAAGGAAGTATCATGGAAGAATTTAATATTGAAGAGTTTGAAGTAAAAAAGAGAAAAAAGAAAAAGAAAAACGGCGGATTCTGGAAAGGATTTTTCTGCGCAACAATTTTGTTTTTATTGATTGCAGCAGTTTGCTTTGGTGCAGGGCTGTTCTTAAGACCAAGGGTAATTTCTTCAAACAGCAGTGGGCTTGTGACCCAGAGCAGTGAAGTGCAGTCAAAGCTTGGAATGCTGGAAATGTACATTCGCGGTTATTATCTGGATGAAATAGATGACAAGCAGATGGAAGACTACCTTTATTACGGTCTGGTTGCCGGATTGGGTGATCCTTATGCCGCTTATTATAATGAAGAAGAAACCCAGAGCATGATGGATTCCAGCAGCGGAAACTACTGCGGCATCGGTGCTGTGTTCTCTCAGAATCTGGTAACCGGTGTGATCACAGTCTCCAGAGTGTATGAAGGATGTCCGTCCTATGAAGCGGGGATTTTACCAGAAGATATTCTCTACATGGTAGAGGGAGAAGAAGTGACTGGTCAGGACCTGACGAATGTGGTAACACAGATCAAAGGGGAAGAGGGAACGGAAGTTACGATTTCCATGCTTCGCGGGGAAGAAATCATAGATTTTACGATGAAAAGACAGATGATCGAAGTGCCGACCATTGAATATGAAATGCTGCCAGATCAGGTGGGATATATTCTCATTACAGAATTTGATGGCGTGACATCAGAACAGTTTTCTCTTGCATTAAAAGATTTACAGTCTCAGGGAATGGAGCGTCTGGTCATCGACCTTAGAAATAATGGCGGGGGAAGCCTGGACGCAGTCTGCGAGATTGCAGATGAACTCTTACCGGAAGGTCTGATTGTTTATACAGAATACAATGACGGAGAACGAGTAGACAGAACATCGGATGCAGCCTGCATCGACATTCCAATGGCAGTACTCATCAATGGCGCAAGTGCCAGTGCATCAGAAATTTTATCGGGCGCGCTGCAGGATCATGGCGTTGCCACCATCGTTGGTACGCAGTCCTACGGAAAAGGAATCGTGCAGAGCGTATTGGATCTTGGAGACGGAACCGCATTAAAGCTGACTTCCGCAAAATACTATACACCAAATGGCAATGACATTCACGGTGTGGGAATCACTCCTGATGTGGAAATCGATCTGCCGGAGGAATTAAAAACAGAGGTAACACTTTCCTTAGAGGAAGATGTTCAGATACAAAAAGCAATTGAGGTGCTACAGCAGTAGCACCTCTTTTTTATGAATTGCAAAATCTAAAATGTCAGATTGAATAATCTCGATACGACCGCCTGTGCCGTCAACGAGAAGTTCTATGATGTGTTTTTCCAGTTCCAGTGGAACGAGAACTTCAAAACAAACATCTGCGCCATAATCTTCGGAAAGAATCGGAATCTGATTGTTCATCAGCAGATACTGAACTTTTCCAAGATCAGAATAATTGGTCTGCAAAAGCAGCTGACGCCCCTGCTGTTTTTCAAGAATTACGGAACCTGCAAGCCCTTCTTTGGTTGCACCGGAGTATGCGCGTACCAGTCCGCCGGTTCCTAAGAGTGTTCCGCCAAAGTAACGGGTAACGACAACGGCAGCATTGTGAATGTTTTCGCCAAGGAGAACATCCAGCATTGGTTTGCCGGCAGTTCCGCCAGGTTCTCCATCGTCTGAAAAACGCTGGATCTCATGGTGGTCTCCCAAAACATAAGCGTAACAGTTATGTCTTGCATCCCAATATTGTTTTTTTGTTTTTTCAATAAATTCCAGTGCTTCTTCCTGAGAAGAGATTGGAAGTGTGGTCGCGATGAACCGGGACTTTTTTTCTTCCAGTTCTCCAACGCCGCCTTCGTAGAGGATTCTGATTCCCTGTGCCATAATTCTTAAAAAATTGTTCCTTTTTTTGAAATATTTTCTTATAATCATACATATTTTTGCTTAAAAATGCAAGTTTCCCTTTATTTAGCAAAATGTATTTGCTATAATAGCTTGGATAAAGGAGGCGCAACTATGAATTATAGCAAGAAAGAAACTTCGAAAAAGCAGAAAGCGCTTCGTTCCAAGAAGAAAAAAGTTGGAAAGAAGCTTAGTGTGATTTTTTTGAAAGCATTTCTCGTTTGCATGATCGCTGTTGCAGTAATCGTAGGCTGTGCGGGCGTTGGCATTATCAAAGGTGTCATTGACAATGCACCGGATATCACAAGTGAAAGTGTTATTCCGAAAGGATATAAATCTACAGTTTACGATGCAGATGGCAACAAAATGCAGGAACTGATCGCATCCGGTACGAATCGTACCATGGTAACCATTGATCGGATTCCGGAACATGTGCAGAACGCATTTATTGCAATTGAAGACGAACGTTTCTATGAACATAATGGAATTGATATTCAGGGGATTATACGTGCCGGTGTAACCTTTGTAACATCCGGTTTTGATAAGATGCAGGGGGCAAGTACCATCACCCAGCAGCTGTTAAAGAATAACGTATTTGATTTCATGTCAGAAGAAACTCTGGCAGACAGTGTGGAACGTAAGATTCAGGAACAGTATCTGGCAATTAAGTTAGAGGAAAAGATGGAGAAAAAAGAAATTCTCCAGGCATATTTAAATACCATTAACCTTGGTCAGAATACCCTGGGTATTCAGGCAGCCAGTGAACGATATTTCGGGAAAGATGTATCAGAACTGAGCATCGCAGAAGGTGCCGTACTGGCAGGAATTGCGAAGAATCCGGAAGGATACAATCCAATCAGAAACCCGGAGGACAATAAGGACAGAACAGCTCTTGTTTTAGGTAACATGCGTGAGCAGGAAATGATCACGCAGGCAGAATATGAAGCTGCATTACAGGAAGATGTTTACAGCCATATTAAAAATGTAAACGAAACTGTGTCAGAAAGTTCGAAAGTCAATTCGTACTTTACAGATGCGGTAGTGGAATCTGTTTTAGAGGATTTAAAAGAATTAAAAGGATACTCCGATACACAGGCATATAATATGCTCTATGGCGGAGGTCTGAGCATTTATACAACCATGGATCCTGCCATTCAGGCAATTATGGATGAAGAACTTGCAAATCCGGACAACTTCCCGGATAGCTACAAAATCGGTCTGGAATATGCCATGACGACCGTAAAGAAAGACGGTACGACAACCAACTACAGTCAGGAAATGATGCAGGCATATTTCAAAGAGCAGACAGGAAAATCTACTTATGAACTGCTTTATGCGGATGAAGAAGCCGCACAGGCAGCAATTGATGAATATGAAGCAACGGTCATTGAAAAAGATGATACTGTATACCGCAACATTAAGATGACAGTTCAGCCACAGGTATCCATGGTAGTCATGGATCAGTATACCGGTGAAGTGAAAGGTATCTTAGGCGGTCGTGGTGAAAAAACTGCAAACCTGACATTGAACCGTGCCACATCCGCAATCAGACAGCCAGGATCTACCTTCAAGGTAGTTGCAGCTTATGCACCAGCGCTGGATGCGGCGGGTATGTCCCTTGCAACCACACAGTATGACGGTCCATACATTTACGAAGATGGTCTGGATATGCGTCTTGTAAACAACTGGGCAGGAGATTCCTATGAAGGATGGACAACGATTCGAAGAGGTATCCAGCAGTCGAAAAATGTTGTTGCAGTAAAGACTTATACACAGAATGGTTCTGCATTGGGCTTAAGCTATCTTGATAAATTTGGTTTTTCTACAATTCAGACAGTGACAGATGCAAACGGAAGAAACGATTATGGTCCAACAGTTGCATTAGGCGGTCTGACTGTAGGTGTTACAAACCTTGAACTGACAGGTGCTTATGCTACGATTGCCAATAAGGGCTTCTATCAGGAACCGATCTTCTATACAAAGATCATTGATCATGATGGAAATCTGATCATTGATAAGACAGTAGACAGAAAAAGTCATCAGGTAATTTCAGAAGACAATGCATGGCTCTTAACTTCTGCAATGAAAGATGTAGTGACTGCCGGTACCGGTGGTGCTGTAAACTTCAGCGGAATGACAATTGCAGGTAAAACAGGTACGACTTCAAACGATAAAGACGTATGGTTTGTAGGATATACACCATACTATACTGCAGGCGTCTGGGCAGGTTATGATATTCCGACTTCCAAGTTAAGAACAACTGCTGAAAAGAATTATCATAAAAAGCTTTGGAAATCTGTAATGTCCAGAATTCATGCGGATTTGGAAAATCAGGACTTTGAAAAGCCGGAAGGCATTGTTCAGGTAGCTGTATGCTCTGAATCCGGAAAGCTTCCGGTACCAGGCTTATGTGATATGGATCAGAGAGGAAGCTGTGTTGTGACAGAATATTTTGCAAAGGGGTCTGAACCTACAGAAGCCTGTGACGTTCACATCATGGCAAAGGTTTGTCCTGTAACAGGACAGCTGGCAACAGATTTGTGCTATTGGATTGAAGAACAGGTACGAGTAATCCTGCCAGTACTTCAGGAAGGTGCACCGGATGATCCGACAGCAGATACTGCATACGGAGTATCGATGCTTCCGCAGTATACTTGTACAACCTGTACGGGTGGAGCTCAGGTGCAGAGCATTACCGTAACAGAAAACTATGACAGATTACAAAGCGTAACGGCTGCGCGTAAACAGTAATTCAATAAAATGTAGCAAATTGAGCAAATACGCCTCGAGCCTGTGCTTGACTTCGGCGTATTTCGCCAGGTTGCTACATTTTATCATTTTACCATTCAAAAAGGGGATTCTATGGAAATTGAAAAGAAATATCTTTTAAAAGAACTTCCAAACTTGGGAAATTATGAATTTCATAAAATAGAACAGGCATATCTTTGTACAGGTCCGGTGGTGCGGGTCAGAAGAGAAGATGAAACCTATTATATGACCTACAAAGGCAGCGGTATGATGAGCCGCGAGGAATATAATTTACCGCTGACCGCAGAGAGCTATGAACACTTAAAAGAAAAAGCGGATGGAAATGTCATCAGCAAGACTCGATATCTGATTCCATTAGGAAAAGATAATCTGGTGGCAGAAGTGGATGTTTTTGAAGAACCATTTGCACCGCTTATCATGGCAGAAGTGGAGTTTGAATCAGAGGCGCAGGCAAATGCCTTTGCGGCACCGGAATGGTTCGGTGAAGAAGTGACCTTTGATGGGAGATACCATAACAGTTATATGAGCAGAATGAAATTTGATTAAAAAGGAGAATGGGTATGAGCAAGGTATATGTATTTTTAGCAGAAGGTTTTGAAGAAATTGAAGGATTGAC
>CAZYUZ010000003.1:0-28897 GCA_964650775.1 uncultured Lachnoclostridium sp.
ATCCGCTCCAAAGCCGGTATCAAAGATCCGGAAAAACCAATCGGCTCTTTTCTTTTTCTTGGTCCGACCGGGGTTGGTAAAACAGAGCTTGCAAAGGCACTTGCCGAGAGTCTGTTTGATGATGAAGGAAATATGGTGCGTATTGATATGAGTGAATATATGGAGAAACATTCCGTATCAAGACTCATCGGAGCGCCTCCGGGATATGTGGGTTACGAAGAGGGTGGCCATCTGACAGAAGCAGTCCGTAGAAAACCATATTCCGTTGTGCTTTTTGACGAGATTGAAAAGGCGCATCCGGATGTGTTTAACGTATTGTTGCAGGTGCTGGATGACGGACGCATTACGGATTCTCAGGGACGTACTGTAGATTTTAAGAATACAATTCTGATCATGACTTCCAATATCGGTTCTGCATATCTTTTGGATGGGATTGATGAAAACGGTGAAATTACAGTGCAGGCGGAAAATGCAGTTATGAATGAGCTTCGTGCTCACTTCAGACCAGAGTTTTTAAACCGTTTGGATGAAACAATTTTGTTCAAACCATTGACAAAATCCGATATTCGTAGCATTATCAATCTGTTGCTTGCAGATTTGAACAGACGTCTGTCAGACAAAGAGCTTCGTCTGGAAATTTCTGATGAAGCGAAAGATTATATCACAGACCATGGATATGACCCGGTTTACGGTGCCAGACCATTGAAACGATATGTACAGAAATACGTGGAGACACTAACTGCAAAAATTATTCTGCAGGGAGATGTAGCTTCCGGTGATACCATCGTCATTACAGTGGAGGGTGATTCCTTAACCGCAAACATCCGGTAGAAAGAGGAAGTATGCTGCCAAACCAGCCAATGATACTGCTTAGTTTTGTGAATACGAAATTACGAGATGAGTTTTCCAGCCTTGATGCATTTTGCGATGATTTTCATGTTGCAAAGGATGAAATCGAGGAAAAGCTGGGGAGTATCGATTATGAATATGACGAGGAATTAAATAAGTTTGTATAAAAGAGTAGTGCCGCTGATTCTTCACAAAGAACGCCTCGAGGTTTCACTTGACCTCGGCTTATCTTTGTGAGAATCAGCGGCACTGTTTGTTTATAACAAATCTGGCATAAGCTTCTTTCTTTTTGCAAAATAATAAATGATAAACATCAGCAGAGTAATGATCCAACTGACCGGGAAATTCAGTTCCAGCATTTCCACCGTTGGATAAAGCGGGCAGATCAATAAAGTCCATATAATTCGGATACCGCAGACACCAATACAATTCAGAAGCATTGGGATAAAAGTATCTCCCATGGCGCGTAAGCCACCGGATAATATTTCAATGTAAATATAAATGATGTAAGTTGGCATCAGGAAATGGACCATACGGGCGCCGATTTGAGTGACATTCTGATCTTTTGTGAACAGAGAGAATAAAAATTCTGCAAAAATAAAAAGAACAGAACAGATTCCAATCGTTGTAATGGTTGCCATGACCATGGTATCTTTGAGCCCTTTGCGTACGCGGTCATATTTTCCGGCACCGTAGTTTTGTCCGACAAAAGTGGTCAATGCAATCCCAAAGGAATTGATGGTCATCCAGAAAATCCCATCCATTTTTCCGTAAGTTCCCCAGGCCGCAATTACGTCTGTCCCGAAATCGTTGATGCTTGCCTGAATGATCAGATTAGACAATGCATAGGTGACAGACTGAATTCCGGCAGGAATACCAATACGGAGCATACGAAGTAAATAACTGCGTTCCATACGAAGTTTTGAAAGTTCCAGTTTGCAAGGTCCGGTTTCAAGAATCAGGCAGATCATAGTTAACAGAGCACTGACTGCCTGGGAAATGATTGTAGCGTAAGCAGCCCCTGCAACGCCCATATTCAAAGGAATTAAAAAAATAAGATCCAAAACAATATTGAGCACACAGCCTGCGATTAAAAAGTAAAATGGACGTTTCGAGTCTCCAATGGCACGCAGGATTCCAGCGCCCATGTTATAAAGGAAGGTTCCCAAAAGACCCAAATAGAAAATCTGCATATAAATCAGAGATTCTTCAAAAATGTCTTCCGGTACCCTGCAAAGTTCTAAAAAGAAGCTGGCAGAAAAATATCCGATGACAGTCAGGGAGATGGCTCCAATGACTGAGAAAACGATGGCGGTATGCGTTGTAACGGATACCGATTTTAGATCACCGCTTCCATAGTATTGGGAAATGCTGACGGTGGCACCGGAAGCAAGTCCGGTAAAAAAGCCTACAATCAGACTGACGATCATGGCAGGCGCACCGCTGACAGCAGAAAGTGCTTCCTTGCCGACGAACTGTCCTACCAGTATAGCATCTACGGTGTTGTAGAGCTGCTGAAAGAAGGTGCCAAAAAGAATCGGAAAGAAGAATAGCAGAATCTGCTGCCAGATAACACCGGTTGTAATCTCTTTTTTCATCTTGCGTACCTCCTTCAAAACTCATTTTATTCTAGCATAAACAAAATAGTTTTCAAGAGGTCAGTGGTCTACATGGTTGTTAAAAAGGTTGT
Organism: uncultured Lachnoclostridium sp.; assembly: GCA_964650775.1. Lineage (GTDB taxonomy): Bacteria > Bacillota > Clostridia > Lachnospirales > Lachnospiraceae > HGM12587. The sequence continues at coordinate 2,540 of CAZYUZ010000003.1, forward strand.
GTAGCCTCGCATTTTTAATCGCTGCTCCATATCGACCGCCTGATCCAGCATCGGATACTGACCAACACGTACACGATAAAGATTATTTGCAAAATCAATGTAAGCCGGGTATCCCTGTCGCTTTAAGCGAAGCAGAAGATTGTCTGCGTAAATTTTGTTTCGGAAAGCGCCCACCTGAACCGTATAGCCTGCTCTGCCGGTTTCTTCCGGACGTTCTAAAGAATCTTCGATCCCTGCTGCAATGGCTTCTGCTGTCTCCTGAAAACGGTCATCAAAAATCTGATTATCCTTATCGCTGTCGATAAAACCTGCTTCTACTAAAACCGCCGGCATCTGGGTGCGGTTTAGAACAACCAGATCTGGTCTGATATCTACGCCAAGATTCTGAAATCCGACACCCTCCAGTTCATCTACGATATTTGTGGCAACCTCTTCCCTAAGACCGCCGGGACCGTAAATTAAAGTCTGTACGCCGTTGTAGAGGTTATCTCTTGCGGCTGCATTTCTGTGGATGGAAATAAAAAGGTTTGCTCCGGACGCATTGGCAATTGCTGCTTTTTCCCCTACCGACTGGGTTGTGTCATCAGTTCTTGTATAGACTACATCAAACCCATCCTCTGCCAAGATTTCTCCTACAGCCAGTGCCAGGCGCAGAGCATCATCACTTTCCCTTCTTCCTTCATGAGTGGCCCCAGGGTTGTTTCCACCATGCCCTGCATCAATAATAATTTTTTCTGCCATGAAAATTCCTTTTTTTATTAGCATATGTTTCCCCCCAGAGAAATGTGCAGCAGGAAGTGCGAAATTTGTCGAAAAGTTCTGGTCCCACAATAATTTACAAATGCAAGCGGATTCTATATAATAAAAGCACTCAGAATTCTCGGGAAGTATCTTCCAAAATTTCCAAGTGATCTTTGATAAGGGAAAAGTATATGTTTAAAAAGATTGCCTTTTTATGTGTAAATCCATTGGAAAATTTTCTGCCTAAGACTTTACAGGGATGTATCAGGGATTATTATCAATGGATGCGCACTGAAGCTCTGCTTAGAGAGGAAAATCTGTATTGTCAGGAAAAAATAGAAGCCTATGGCGAGACACGGATTCCCTATGGAAAAAGAATGTTTGGAGAACGGGAGGAAACACTGCAGCTTCTATATCTTCAGAGCAGCCAGAAAGAATTGCTGGAGGAAGTCTTTTCTCTGGCAGACATTGTGTTTGTTGGAACATCCGGAAGTAAAAAGGAATGTGACAAAATCTTTTTAAAAATTCTTCCGTGGATAGAAAAAACAGTATTTTTGTTTGATGAACGGCTTTGTGAAGAGAAATATTTAAAACAGATACAATGTGAATACAAACTAAAAAATGCGCAGATGATGGAAATGAAAAAGCTTCCGTCGTTTTTGACGGAAGCTTTGATGAATTAAGTTTATTCTTCTGATTCGGATGTTTTATCTTCCACATCCTCATTGGAATCAGGAAGGTAAATATGAACTTTTTCAATACGGTTTTTATCAACCTTTTCTACGATCAGGCGAATCCCTTCTTCTGTCGTAACTTCTTCACCTTCACTTGGAAGATGCTGCAATGCTTCAATGATAATGCCGCCGATGGAGTCATAATCTTCTGATTCGATTCCAAGACCGATCATGTCATTTAAGTCTTCCAGCTTGCAGGCACCTTCTACAAGATATTCTCTGTCCCCAAGCTGCTGAACTTCTTCGGCTTCTGCTTCATCGAATTCGTCTCGAATGTCTCCAACGATTTCTTCTAAAAGGTCTTCTAAAGTGACAAGACCAGCTGTTGCACCGTATTCGTCTAAAACGATTGCAATACTGATTGAGTTTTTACGCATTTCCATCATCAGTTCGGAAGTGTTTTTTAACTCATAAGTATAATATGCTTCACGTAAGAAATCTTTCACATGGAATTCCTGTTCTCCCGGATTGTAGAGAAGCAGGTCTTTCACATTTAAAATACCAATCACGTTGTCTCTGGTTTCTTCATAAACCGGAATACGTGTGAATTTTTCTTCTTTATAGATTTCAATAAATTCTTCGTAGGTTGCGTCTAATTTTAAGAAACACATATCCACACGAGGAACCATGATATCTTTGGCCTGATGATCCCCAAAGTCAAACACGTTATTGATCATTTTATGTTCTTCTGGTTCAAGTACCCCGTCTTCATGACCTGCTTCTACGATGGTTCTTAAATCTTCTTCAGTTACAGAATCATCTCGTTTGTCAGGATCGATTCCAAACAAGCGTAAGAGACCTCCGGAGAGCAAATCCAGGATAAAGATCAATGGTGTGAAAACAAACATGATTACGTAAACAATTTTTGCATAACTAAGAGCAATTTTTTCCGCTTTTAAGGAAGCCATGGTCTTTGGTGTGATTTCACCGAAAATTAAAACGAGCAGTGTCATAACACCAGTGGAAATACCGGCACCGGCGCTTCCAAAGAAATTCGTTGCAAGAACGGTTGCGATGGAAGATGCGGAAATGTTTACGATGTTGTTTCCGATCAAAAGTGCACTTAACAGTTTGCCCGGATCATCGATCACTTTGGAAAGGGTAATGGCACGTGCATCACCGTCATCTACGAGGGCGCGGACACGAAGTCTGTTGACTGTGGTCAGTGCTGTTTCAGCAGAAGAGAAAAATGCTGATAACGCTAATAAGATTACTAAAACTACTAATTGTATGGCATCACTGGGACCCAAAATAAATTCACTCCTTTTGTATAAATGCTTATTGAACGATAAAAGTTCAATCGAATTTCACCGTTTTTTGATGTAATCAGAAACTAATATACAATATTTTTCCTAATATTTCAAGTGAGTGCATATATTTTAACCATAAAGAAACAATAAAGAGTCTATGAACATTGAGTGAAAAGAGGAGTGTTATGAGGTATATTTCAGAAAGTTTCAAGAGTATAGGGAAAATCTTATTAGTAATGTATGCAATTACCGCGGGATTGCTATTTGTGCTTGCACTTTTGGTGCAGAAGCTTCACTGGGATGGCAGTGCAATTTCCATAGGAGTGACGATCGTATATCTGCTTTCCTGTTTTATAGGAGGATTTTTTGCGGGAAAAGTACAGAGAACCAGGAAGTTTATCTGGGGAGTCCTTATAGGGCTTGCGTACGTTATCATCATGTTATTGATTACCTTGACAGTAAAACAAGGATTTCATTCCACTGTATCAGCCTTTGTGATAAATTTACTATTATGTCTGGGCAGTGGTATGCTCGGTGGGATGCTTTCGTGAAAGACCTATAGGGTACGACATGGATACGGCAAGCGAAAAAAAGATTGCAATTATCGAATGATGTGATATAATTGCAATAAGTATGATTACAAATATATCAGGAGGATATGGACATGAAACATGTAAAGACTTTAAATACTCAGGTATTACAGAATACAATGAAAAAAGGCGGATGTGGAGAATGCCAGACATCTTGCCAGTCAGCATGTAAGACTTCCTGCACAGTAGGAAATCAGACTTGCGAAAACCACAAATAAGTTAAGGTGATACTCTGGTAAGCAGCGATGTTAAGTCGCTGCTTATCTTTGTTCTAACCTTTGGACAGATTTTAGGAGAATAAGAAAAAACGATGATTCATCAGTATAAAAATAATGGTTATAACATTGTTATGGATGTAAATTCAGGTTCCATTCATGTGGTGGACGATATGAGTTACGACATCATTGCAATGTATGAAGAATATACAAAAGAAGAAATTACAAAAAAACTTTCTGCTCAGTATCCGGCAGATGAAATTGCTGAAGCCTGGGAAGAAATTACAGAGCTTAAAGAAGCCGGTAAATTATTTACAGAAGATGTTTACGAAAAATACATTGATGGTTTTGCAGACAGACCAACTGTTGTAAAAGCACTTTGTTTACATATTGCCCACGATTGTAACCTTGCCTGCCGTTACTGTTTTGCAGAAGAAGGCGAATACCATGGAAGACGTGCGATGATGAGCTATGAAGTAGGGAAAAAAGCATTAGATTTCCTCATTGCAAACTCCGGTAAGAGAAGAAACTTAGAAGTTGACTTCTTTGGTGGGGAACCACTGATGAACTGGCAGGTAGTCAAAGATTTGGTTGCATACGGAAGAAGCCAGGAAGAAATTCATAATAAAAAATTCCGTTTCACATTAACAACAAACGGTGTATTGCTGAATGATGAAGTTATGGAATTTGCCAATAAAGAAATGAGCAACGTAGTCTTAAGTATCGATGGTCGTAAAGAAGTTCACGACTACATGAGACCATTTAGAAAAGGTCAGGGAAGCTACGACTTGATTGTTCCAAAATTCCAGAAACTTGCGGAAAGCAGAAATCAGACAGATTATTATGTACGCGGTACATTTACAAGACACAATACAGATTTCTCAAAAGATGTACTTCATATGGCAGACTTGGGATTTAAGCAGATTTCAGTAGAACCTGTGGTTGCTCAGCCGGAAGAAGATTATGCAATCCGCGAGGAAGATTTACCAAAAATCTTTGAAGAATATGATGAACTTGCGAAAGAAATGGTAGCAAGATATAAAACAGACAAAGATTTCAATTTCTTCCACTTCATGATCGATTTAACAGGCGGTCCATGTGTAGCGAAGAGACTTTCCGGATGCGGTTCAGGTACAGAATATCTTGCGGTAACACCTTGGGGAGATTTATATCCTTGCCATCAGTTCGTTGGTAATGAAGAATTCCTTTTAGGAAATGTGGATGAAGGTATTGTGAAGCCAAACATTTGCAGAGAATTCAAAGCATGCAACGTTTACGCAAAAGAAAAATGTAAAAAATGTTTCGCAAAATTCTACTGCAGCGGTGGATGTGCAGCCAACTCCTATAATTTCCACGGTTCTATCATGGACGCATACGACATTGGATGCGACTTACAGAGAAAACGTGTAGAATGCGCAATTATGATCAAAGCAGCAACAGCAGAATAATTCATAAATGAAATAACGGGCATGAGGCGCCTTTGCCCATGCCTTTTCTTGTATAAAAATTTCTCATGAGCGGAGAGAATCCATGAAAAAATGGTATGTTTCTGCCAAAAAGGCAGATTTTACGGAAATTGGGAAAAAATTTAATATTACACCGATGACGGCACGCATTATCCGAAACAGAGATGTGGTGGGAGATGAGCAGATTCGGCGATATTTACATGGAAGCATTGCGGATTTATATTCACCGTGGGAGCTTGCCGGGATGAAAGAGGGAATTTTCCTTTTGCAGCAGGCAATTGAGAAAGGGGAAAAAATCCGCGTTATCGGCGATTATGACATTGATGGTGTGTGTGCCACCTACATTTTGTTGACAGGATTAAAAAAAGTCGGTGCAAATGTGGATACCGTCATCCCTGACCGTATCAAAGACGGTTATGGCATCAACGAGCATTTGATTGACGGTGCAAAAGAAGATGGCGTAGAGGTGATCGTGACCTGTGATAATGGCATTGCAGCAAGGGAGCAGATTGCATACGCAAAAGAGCTTGGGATGAAGGTACTGGTGACCGATCACCATGAAGTTCCATTTGAGGAAACCGAAAGTGGAAGAATAGAAAAACTGCCACCGGCAGATGTGATCATCAATCCGAAGCAGGAGAAATGCGGGTATCCATGGAAAGGCTTATGTGGAGGCGCAGTTGCATGGAAACTGGCAGCGGCCTTGTATGAAACCTACGGTGTTTCTATGGAAGAGGCCTATAAGCTTCTGGAATTCGCCGCGATTGCAACCGTTGGCGATATTATGGAGCTTCAGGATGAGAATCGCATCATTGTAAAAGAAGGGTTAAAACGAATTCACCATACAAAAAATATCGGTTTAAAGTCATTAATTGAGGTGAATGGTCTGGAGAGAGATTCCATCGGCGCCTATCACATTGGCTTTGTACTTGGTCCTTGTATCAATGCCGGAGGAAGACTGGATACAGCCAAAAGAGCGTTGGAATTGTTTGCGTCGGAGGATAAGGAATCTGCGGACCGACTGGCAGGCGATTTAAAAGCATTGAATGACAGCCGTAAGGAGCTTACAAAAGAAGGCGTGGAAGAGGCGATTCGTCAGGTGCAGGAAACAGGCAGACGAAGTGAACGTGTTCTGGTGATTTACCTGCCAGATTGCCACGAAAGTATTGCCGGAATCATTGCCGGAAAGGTAAAAGAGCGTTTTTACCGCCCGACCATTGTACTGACTGATGCAGAGGAAGGGATTAAAGGCTCCGGACGTTCCATTCCGGGCTACCATATGTTCGAAGAACTTTGTAAAGTAAGTGAACTGTTTAACAAATTCGGAGGTCATCCGATGGCGGCGGGCATGTCTCTTCCAAAAGAAAATTTACAGAAGCTTCGGAAAATGTTGAATGAAAACTGTACACTGACTGATGAAGATATGGTAGAGCGTTTAAGCATTGACATTGCTATGCCGATTCAATATATCAGCGAAGAATTTATCAATGAATTGAAAGTATTAGAACCATTTGGCAACGGCAACAGTAAGCCGCTGTTCGCAGAGCGTGATTTTCACGTATTACAGAGTCAGGTTCTTGGCAAAAATAAAAATACAGTGAAGGTTTATGGTACAAATGCAGCGGGATGTCATATGGAGGGGCTCTATTTCGGAAATCCGGAGGAATTTTTGGAATTGCTGAAGAAAAAAGACACGATTTCCATTACGTATTATCCGGCAGTAAATGAATTTCGAGGAAAGAAAACGCTGCAGATCATGATACAGGATTTCCAATAATCATTGTAAATAAAGGAAATTTACTCGGCTAACGTTGCAGAGAAGTGAAATAAATGCTATAATATTCAGATGATTTTGAACAAAAACAAAATGATTGATTTTATGATAGAAAAAGGAGACGCACGATGAAAAAGGTAGAAGATTATGTAGTAAGCATTCCGGATTTTCCAGAACCAGGGATTATTTTTAGAGATGTGACAAGTGTCATTCAGGATGCTGACGGCTTACAGCTTGCAATCGATGAAATGCAGAAGCTTCTGGAAGGTGTTGAATTTGATGTCATCGCAGGCGCAGAATCCAGAGGATTTGTTTTTGGGATGCCAATCGCATATAACCTGAAAAAGCCTTTCGTACTCGTTCGTAAAAAAGGCAAACTTCCAAGAGAAACCGTGGAAATGTCCTACGAATTAGAATATGGCAGTGCAACCATTGAAATGCATAAAGATGCCATTAAGCCGGGACAGAAAGTTGTTTTGGTGGATGATCTGATTGCAACAGGCGGCACCATTGAAGCGGCAGCAAAACTTGTGGAACAGCTTGGCGGTGAAGTTGTAAAAATCATTTTCCTTATGGAGCTTGCAGGATTAGAAGGAAGAAAAAAACTTGCGAAATATGATGTTGGCAGTGTTGTTTGCTACGAGGGCAAATAAGGAGAAACATTAGGGGAGTACTTTTATGGAAAAAGTCAGATCAGTGAATGAACAAGAAAAGGAAATCAAGCGAATGGCGGACTTTACCAGTCCGGAGGCTCTTTATAATGAGCTGATTGCGTCGGTAAGGAAATACCATCCATCAGGCGATATCTCCATGATTGAAAAGGCATATACCATTGCGAAAAATGCCCATGAGGGACAGGTGCGCAAATCTGGTGAGCCATATATCATCCATCCGTTATGTGTAGCGATTATTCTTGCAGATCTGGAACTGGATAAAGAAACCATTGTCGCAGGAATTCTTCACGATGTTGTGGAAGATACCGTGATGAGCAATGAAGAGATTCGCAAAGAATTCAGCGCCGAAGTGGAACTTCTTGTGGATGGTGTTACAAAATTAGGTCAGTTGTCTTACTCTCATGACAAAGTAGATGAGCAAGCAGAAAACTTACGAAAAATGTTCCTCGCCATGGCGAAGGATATTCGAGTAATCTTAATCAAGCTTGCCGACAGACTTCATAACATGCGTACGCTGCAGTACATGAAGCCTGAAAAGCAGAAAGAAAAAGCGCGTGAGACCATGGACATTTATGCACCATTGGCACAGCGTCTTGGTATTTCCAAAGTAAAGATTGAACTGGATGACCTTTCCTTAAAATATTTACAGCCGGACGTATATTACTCCCTTGTAGAACAGATTTCAGATAAGAAGAGTGCGAGAGAACAATTCATTCAGCAGATTGTTGCAGAAGTAAGGGAACACATTGAAAATTCGGGTATTAAAGCCAGAGTTGACGGACGTGTAAAGCATTTCTTCAGTATTTATAAAAAAATGGTCAATCAGGATAAGACACTGGATCAGATCTATGACTTGTTCGCAGTTCGTATCCTTGTAGATAATGTGCAGGATTGTTATGCGGCACTTGGTTCTATCCATGAAATGTATAAACCAATTCCTGGACGTTTCAAAGACTATATCGCGATGCCAAAGCCAAATATGTATCAGTCTTTGCATACAACACTGATCGGACCAAACGGTACACCGTTTGAAATCCAGATTCGAACTTACGAAATGCATAAGACTGCGGAATACGGTATCGCAGCCCACTGGAAATATAAAGAATCCGGTGGAAGCAAGGAAAAAAATGTTGAAAACCGTGCAGAAGCGAAGCTGACATGGCTTCGCCAGATTCTGGAATGGCAGAAGGACGAATCAGACAATAAAGAATTCATGAGCCTTTTAAAGAGTGACCTGGATTTGTTCTCTGAAAGCGTTTACTGCTTTACACCGACCGGTGATGTAAAGAATCTGCCAAATGGTTCGACTCCAATCGACTTTGCTTACAGCATTCACAGTGCGGTTGGCAACAAGATGATCGGTGCCAGAGTTAACGGAAAATTGGTGCCAATCGATTACCGTATTCAGAACGGTGACCGTATTGAAGTATTAACTTCCCAGAACTCCAAAGGACCTAGCCGCGACTGGCTTGCAATTGTAAAATCCACACAGGCGAGAAATAAAATTAACCAGTGGTTTAAATCTGAGTTCAAACAAAGCAATATCTTAAAGGGAAAAGATATGGTTTCCCAGTATTGCAAGATGAAGAGCATTAACCATACTGATATTATGAAGTCGGAATATCAGGAAAAGGTGATGAAAAAATATGGTTTCCGTGACTGGGATTCTGTACTTGCTGCCATTGGACATGGTGGATTAAGAGAAGGTCAGGTTGTTAACCGACTTCTTGAAGAATACGAAAAAGTTAATAAAAAGAATATTACTGATGACAAAGTATTAGAAAATATTATAGAGACAAGCAAAGACCAGAAGATGAAGCTGACCAGATCAAAGGGCGGCATCGTAGTTAAGGGCATTGATGATGTGGCAGTACGTTTTTCACGTTGCTGCAATCCGGTGCCGGGTGACGAAATCGTGGGCTTCGTTACACGCGGTCGTGGGGTATCCATTCACAGAACAGACTGCGTCAATGTGGTTCATATGAACGAAGCCGAGAGAATGCGAATGATTGAAGCCGAATGGCAGGGATTTGCTACTGGTTCCGGAGAAAAATATGCCACAGAAATTACCATTTATGCAAATAACCGTACAGGTCTTTTGGTAGATTTATCAAAAGTATTTACGGAACGAGGCATTGACCTTACCGGTATCAATTCCCGTCTCAGCAAGCAGGGTACTGCAACACTCTCTGTCAGCTTTGAAATTTCAGGAACTGAGGAACTGAACAGAATTATTGAAAAGATCAGACAGATTGACAGCATAATTGACATTGAACGTGCAGCAACTTAATTCAATAGAAGCTGCTGCAAGGATACCGAATCCCGAAATGGGAAAGGAGAGGATTACATGATTCATGTGGAGTTTATGGTCGTAGGACCAGTTTCTACCAATTGTTATTTTTTAGTAAATGATGAGCTGAAAGAGGTTGTGATCGTAGATCCGGGCGACCGCGCAGATAAGATTAAGGCCTATATTGCGAAAGAAGGCTTAAAACCAGTAGCTGTTCTTTTAACTCACGGACATTTTGATCATATGATGGCAGCGGAAGAATTGCGCGCAGAATACAAGGTTCCTGTTTATGCCTGCGCAAAGGAAAAAGAGCTGTTAAACAGTGCTTCCATGAATCTTGCAAAAGGTTTTATCAGATCCAATTACACAATGGATGCAGATATTTACTGCAAAGAAGGCGATGAGTTCTATCTTGCAGGATGTACGATCAAAGTGTTGGAGACACCGGGACATACCAAGGGCGGATGCTGCTATTATATCGCTTCTGAAAACATTGTATTTACAGGAGATACTTTGTTTGCCTTAAGCATTGGAAGAACTGATTTTGAAGGCGGTTCTTACCCGGAAATCTGCAAGAGCATCAAAGAGAAACTATTTGTACTGCCGGATGAAACCATTTGCTACCCGGGACATGGAGAAGGTACAAGAATCGGATATGAAAAGGGGCGCAATCCTTATGTCAGATAGTATTGAAGTAAAGGTAAATATATCAAGCTATGAATATGACATTCATTCTCTGGTCAAAGCCTTTTATCCAAAAGCTGAGGTAAGTGTGCAGGTGAAGGAGCAGTTTGAAACTGATTGTCAGTTGAAACTGGATGTACATTTTACAGATGGGCATGTCAATGTGACAACCTATGACAATGGGGAACAGGGATATGTTGGATTCTGTGATCTGCCTAATACACTCACAATAAAAGAAGTGAAAGACTGCTTTAAGCGATTGATTTATACTGCATTGTCAGACCATAGTGGAAAAAAACTTCCGTGGGGAACTTTAACAGGGATTCGTCCGACAAAGATTCCAATGGCAATGTTAGAGGAAGGTGCCTCAGACGAAGAGATTCGTGCATATATGAAAGACACCTATTATTGCAGTGATGAAAAAATTCAGTTAAGCACTGAAATCGCAAAATGGGAAATGAAGCTGCTTGGCCAGTTAGACTATAAAGACGGCTACAGCTTATATGTAGGAATCCCATTCTGCCCAAGCACCTGCCTGTACTGCTCCTTTACTTCCTATCCTTTAGGAAAGTGGGAAAAACGTGTAGATGATTATCTGGATGCACTCTTAAAAGAGCTGGATTACATTGCAGAAGAATTAAAAGATAAGGTGTTGAATACCGTATACATTGGCGGTGGTACACCGACGACTTTAAATGAAGAGCAGATGGACAGACTGCTCACAACGATTGAAGAGAAATTCGATTTTACCCATGTAAAAGAGTTTACTGTGGAAGCGGGAAGACCTGACAGCGTGACCAGAGAAAAAATGGAAACGATTAAGAAGCATAAAGTAGATCGAATTTCCGTAAATCCTCAGACAATGAAGGATGAAACATTAAAAATTATCGGAAGACATCATACGGTGCAGCAGACGATCGATGCCTATCAGCTGGCAAGAGAAGTCGGTTTCGATAATATCAATATGGACTTGATCATCGGACTTCCAGGAGAAACGAAAGATGATGTAGCCCATACATTAAGTGAATTAAAAGCGCTTGCGCCTGACAGCATTACCGTCCATTCTCTGGCAATCAAAAGAGCAGCCCGCTTAAATCTTTTTAAAGACACCTATGAAGAGATGGGGCTTGAAAATTCTGCAGAGATCATGGATCTGACCTACGAGTCCTGCAAAGAGCAGGGGTTATTGCCATATTATCTGTATCGTCAGAAAAATATGGCGGGAAATTTTGAAAATGTTGGTTATGCAAAGGCAGACAAAGCAGGCATTTACAATATTTTGATTATGGAAGAAAAACAGTCCATTGTCGCAGCCGGAGCAGGAGCATCTACAAAGATGGTCTACCCGGGCGGACGTATCGAACGCATTGAAAATGTAAAGGATGTTGGTCAGTACATTGAACGTATCGATGAAATGATCCAGAGGAAGAAAGATTTCTGGGAGGTCAATGGACGATAAGGAGAAGGACATGGAAGAAACACGTCTATCCTTAAAACAGATCATGAAAAAGGATATGGAGGATGAGCTGCTCCATGGTATCAAGGTGTGCAATCTGGCGTTTCATTTTGGGAAGCGGTTGGGTCTATCCTATGAGAGAGCCATAGAGCTTGCCACAGCGGGACTGCTTCATGATATGGGGAAACTTCAGATGTCAAGGCATCTGTATGGACGAGATGAGAAATCTTTGGGGGTTGAAGAAATCGTCCGCACCAGATCTCATGCAAGAATTACCTACGACATTCTCATGCGCTATGACTATTCGGATTTTGTTTTGGAGACGATTTTATATCATCATGAAAATTATGATGGAACCGGATACCCAAGGAATCTGGTGGCGACAGACATTCCGGTGGGGGCAAGAATGCTTCGTCTGGTGGATGCATTTGTGTCATTGACTTCTGATAAGGCATATAGAAAAGCCTTTGATAAGCAGACAGCCATTGAACTGATGATTGAGGAAGTGAAAAATTTTGATATGAAATATTTTCTGGCGTTCCTCAAAATGATTCATGAAGTGGACGTGGACGAAGTCATTAATTTTCCGAAATTAGAGGTTGACTTGTAAAGAAAACGTGGTAAGTTAGTAATAGTTTATGAGACTATTAATGAACAATCAGATAAAATAAAACACGAGGAGATTAGTATGAAATTTATTAAAACACCAGTCAAAGGGATGTGTGATATGCTTCCTTCAGACATGCGCTTAAGAGAGTATGTTTTAGGAATGATCAAAGAAAGCTATGCAAAATATGGCTTTATGCAGATTGAAACACCTGTGATGGAGCACATTGAAAATTTAACTTCCAAACAGGGTGGAGATAATGAAAAATTAATTTTTAAGGTAATGAAACGTGGGGCTGACTTAGGACGTGCCATTGAAAAGGGTACTCACGAATATGCAGATAACGGTCTTCGTTATGACTTAACAGTACCTTTGGCAAGATATTATGCAAATAATAACCAGAAATTACCAACACCATTCAAAGCATTACAGATTGGTAACGTATGGCGTGCAGATAACCCACAGAAGGGTCGCTTCCGCCAGTTCACACAGTGTGATATCGATATTTTAGGTGATGAAACAAACCTTGCAGAAATCGAACTCATCGGTGCAACAGCTGGAATGCTGACACAGATTTTTGCAACAGTTGGCATCGATTCCTTTACAGTTCATGTAAATGATAGAAAAATCTTAACAGCGATCTGCTTACAGGCTGGATTTAAGGAAGAAGATGTGGCATCTGTGCTCATTTCCCTTGATAAATTTGACAAGATTGGCTTAGACGGCATCCGCAAAGAATTAGTTGAAAACGGATATGCAGAAGAAGTTGTAGATAAATATCTTTCAATTTATGAAAACTTAAAAGAAGCTTCCTGCAGCGAATTCTGTAAAGATGTTGTAGGTGAATTCTTAGATCAGTCCGTTGTAGATGCAATGGAAGAAATCATTTCCTGTGCAAAATCTATGGTAAATGAAAATGTAACAATCATGTTCGATCCTACACTGGTACGTGGTATGGGCTACTACACAGGTCCTATTTTCGAAATTACCATCGACGGATATGGATTCTCCATCGCAGGCGGCGGAAGATATGACAAGATGATTGGTAAGTTCAGCGGTCAGGACGTATGCGCAAGCGGATTCTCCATCGGTTTCGAACGTATCATTACGATCTTAAAAGATAAGCTGGATGGCGAAATGAAGATCAGCGATAACAACGTTGCGATCCTCATTGAAAAAGGCGTTTCCACAGAAAAGAAAATGGAAATGTTCGCAAAAGCGAAAGAGCTTCGCGAGGCCGGAACTACTGTGACTATTCAGCCAATGAAGAAGAATATGAAACAGCAGATCAGCCTGCTTGAAAAAGAAGGATATACACAGTTTGAAAAGGTGTATAGAAGATAACTGCCTGCCAGACATAATGCTTAGCAGACAGAGCTTGGATTTAATAACCAGCGAAATACTGCGGTGCCGGAAACGGTGCCGCTTTTTTTGTGTGATAAACACATGCGTTCCGGATGCCACTGTACTCCTAAAATTGGTAAATGATCATGCTGGATTGCCTCCGGGACTCCATCGGTAGATGCCTGAATGATTTCCAAATCCTGACCAACGGAGTCAATGCTTTGATGATGTGCAGAGTTCACCTTAAAATAAGGGGTGTAGAGTTTCTCAAGAATAGAATTTTTAGTTGCGACTGTTTCATGCCACTGGTCTTCTCCATTCCATTGATGCAGATTTTCAGATTGTACATGTTGGTTTAAATCACCACCAAAGAAGACATTGATAAGCTGCATTCCCTTACAGATTCCAAGGATTGGTTTATGGGTATGTAAAAACTGGTATAAAATATGAAACTGTGCTCTATCCAGATCCGGGTCAGGTTTTCTGGTATCAATGACTGGCTGGTCAAAGTAAGAGGGGCAGATGTCACCACCACCCGGCAATATCAATCCGTCAAAGGAATATACGGATTCAGGGTGAAGGCTGACTACAGGCTCTGCACCTAGATATTTTAGTACCTCCACATAGTTTTCAGCATCCTTTTCTTTTCCTGCGATTAAAATCTTTTTCATACAAACCTCCCCAAATACTGCTGGCAATTTACTGCCGTCAAAATAAGGTATGCAGATACATGGGAAATATGCTAAGATATTGTGAAATGAGGAGGAATTACTTATGAGAGAAATTCAAGCTGCACAGATTACAGAAGTAGTTGCGAGATTATGTATAGAAGCTAATGAACATCTGCCGGAAGATGTGAAATGTGCCATTAAAAATTGCAGAGCCTGTGAAGATTGGGAGATTGCCCAGGGCGTTTTGGATAAGATTATAGAAAATTTTGAAATTGCAGATACAGAATGTGTGCCAATCTGTCAGGATACTGGTATGGCATGTGTGTTTTTAGAAATCGGTCAGGAGGTACATATTACAGGCGGTGATCTGACAGCCGCTGTCAATGAAGGGGTACGAAAAGGCTATGCCGAAGGTTATCTTCGAAAATCTGTGGTAGCAGACCCGGTTCGCCGTGGCAATACTGGCGATAATACTCCAGCCATGATTTATACCGAAATTGTACCGGGTGAGGAAATTAAGATAACCGTAGGCCCAAAAGGGTTTGGCAGTGAAAATATGAGTGCCATCCGAATGTTCAAACCGTCTGCAGGGCTGCAGGGAATTAAGGATTTCATTATCGAAACAGTAGAAGCTGCAGGTCCAAATCCATGCCCGCCAATGGTGGTAGGAGTTGGAATTGGAGGAACCTTTGATAAGGCGGCGTTGCTTGCGAAAAAGGCATTGATGAGACCACTGGATTCCTCCAATCCAGACCCATTCTATGCAGATTTAGAAGTGGAAATGCTTCATAAAATTAATGAGCTTGGCATTGGACCGCAGGGATTTGGAGGCAGAACAACAGCGATTGGATTAAATATAGAAACTTTACCAACTCATATTGCTGGTATGCCATGTGCAATTAACATTAACTGCCATGTAACTAGACACAAAACGGAGGTAATCTAAATGGAGAGACATATTACATTACCATTAACAGAAGAACTGGCGAGAACATTGCATGCTGGAGATTCCGTATATTTAACAGGAGAAATTTATACATCCAGAGATGCTGGACACAAAAGAATGTGTGAAGCACTTGCAAGAGGAGAAGAACTTCCATTTAATCCACAGGATGCTACCATATATTATGTAGGACCAACTCCGGCGAAGCCGGGACAGGTCATTGGCTCAGCAGGCCCGACTACCAGCGGGCGTATGGACGCTTATGCGCCGACGATGATGAGCGTAGGAGCCAGAGGCATGATTGGAAAAGGAGCCAGACTGCCGGAAGTGGTGGATGCGATGAAGCAATATTCAGGAGTCTATTTTGGCGCCATTGGCGGTGCAGGTGCATTGCTTGCGAAATGTATCAAAAAGCGTGAGATGCTTGCCTATGAAGATTTGGGAGCAGAGGCACTTCAGAAATTATATGTGGAAGACATGCCACTGGTTGTCATCATTGACAGTGAAGGGAATAATCTTTACGAAGATGGCAGACGGGCATATTTGAATAAAATATAATAAACTATACAAATCCAGTCACTGAAGAAATTTCTCTGATTTCGGACATTGAAGGAATTGGTATCATTGGAGCTACTGCAGGTGGAAATGCAACATCCAGTTTGCTGGGCGGGGCATCAGAGAGTGTTTCCATGTATATCTTACTGGATGAAGATACAGATGTGACAACAAGTCAGGTTTCAGAAGAAATTTTGGAACGATGAACTGGGAAGAGGGCATTGCAACCGCGATGAGTAAAACTGAATTGCGTGAATTTACCTATGACTGTTTGGTCAAGGCATTGAACTAAAAAAGGGTTGCGCATTGATTACGAAAGTAATTGATGTGCAACTCTTTTTTTTGCGTTGAAAGATAACGTGAT
The DNA here is from genome assembly GCA_964650775.1 of uncultured Lachnoclostridium sp. Classification (GTDB taxonomy): domain Bacteria; phylum Bacillota; class Clostridia; order Lachnospirales; family Lachnospiraceae; genus HGM12587. The sequence goes on from CAZYUZ010000003.1 coordinate 18,898, forward strand.
TTAGCGAAACTCAAATAGTTTATAGACAGGAATGTTTAGTACTTTTGCAATTTGAAAAATAACATCCAAAGATACAGCGCAATCATTATTTTCAATGCGTGACATATGTGTACGGCTGATATTGATCAGATATGCCAGTTCGATTTGCGACAATTTTCGTTCCTTTCGATAGTAGGAAATGTTTAAACCAAGTTTTCTGTATTCTTCGTTGTGTTCTTTTTGCATGTCGATTCTCCTCTGAAACATTACATAATTATAGCAAAAAAGGGTTAAAAAAGGTACAACGTAAAAAGTACAAAATGTAACATGGCATGTTGCAAAATAAACTTCGGAGTGATAAAATGTTTACATAAAAATGGGTGTTTGGTGTCATTTGCAAAGGGGAGCGTTCATGACAGCAATAGATGAAATTATAGATGCATTAAAATGCAGACTGAATTCAAAAAAGAGATTTTATCTGGAAAAAGATATTGTTCATAAAATAGAGTGTTTAGAGAATCCGTTTGAACTTGTAGAGCCAATTCTGGAAATAATAGGAACAAATCCTGATGTGGATTTTGGAACGCCAGGACATTTGATTCTGTTTGTTGAACAATTTTATGATTGTGGATATGAGGAATTATTAATGGAATCTGTATTAAGAACACCGACACCTCATAATATCTGGATGCTGCATCGATGCTTTAATGAAAGTGATCCAAGACGGGAACGATATAGGAATGTAGTAGATACATTGAAGAAGTCAGAAAATACGCCAGAGGCAGTGCGCAAGGAAATTGAGAAGTTTACTTGGGAATTAGATGTCGAGAGGCTTTAGGATAGATTACTAAACGAGAGGATATGAGAGAATATGAAACTAAAGATGATAAAAAGGAGAATTGCTAGCTGGTTGTTAGCTGTAGCAATGGTACTTGCGATATTCCAGATTGGGAATATCTCTGTGTCGGCATCATCTGTAAGTGAAACTAAAAAGGCAGATGATTCGACGATGGATACATGGAAAAACTATTTTCCAATAGGAGAGGATAATTTGTCGACGGAGCATGCAGGCAGTGTATGGACCGATAAGTCGGTATTTGTAGACGCAGATGATTTTAGTGATATTAAATTATCTGAAGAAATTTCTAAAGACACAAATGCCAATATTGCTATTAAGGATGAAAATGGATTTTTGGTTGCACTTTCTGCGATGTCATCCAATACTTCTGTATCAGGCGTTGCCAGTGCACCGACAGATACCATGATCATTTTGGATTTATCCAGTTCTATGTATAATGGAAGCAGCAGAACGCCTGCAACAGTAGATGCAATGATTACTGCGGTGAATGATACAATTAAGAAGCTGCAGGAGTTAAATCCACATAACAGAGTTGGTGTTACCATTTATTTTGGCGGAAGCACCATTGTGAACAGCAGTTCAAATAGGGATTCTGGTAAAGTTCTGCTGAAACTGGATCGATATACTCATGAGGATAATAAATTTTTAAAAACAACTGTAACAAGTGGAAACCTAAAATCTGTTGAAGTGAATTCCGGTGTGAAAAATTCTAGCAATATTACGGTTAAGGAGGAAAAGCACACGGTGCCGGATATTGCGGGTACTTATGCACAGTTAGGAATTTTACATGCAATGGATCAGTTTCTGAATGCAGATACAACGATTCCATCAACTGCATCTTATCAGGCGGATGTGACAAGAACACCAGTTTTTATATTTATGTCAGATGGAGAACCAACTGCGGCAAGAGCTGACTTTAGTTTCAGTGATAGTACAGATGAAAAAAAATGGTCTCAAATGGGAAATAACCGTGTTGCAGACAGAAATCCGAATGAAACGGATTTTGTAACGCAGCTTACTGCTGCCTATGCGAAAGCAAAGGTAGATGCGCATTATGCTGAAACGACGCCATTGTTTTATACACTTAGCCTTGGAGCAAGCATCAGTGAAGAAGTGATGGACCCTGAACATCATACAACAACGGAAATCAATAACTACTGGAAAAATCTTGTGGACAATGGCAGTGTGCAGTTGAAAGTTACGGTTTTTCCAACAGGTAACTTAAGTGCTCCCCGAACAAATACTCTGACTGTGAGCAGATTGGAAAACTTTCCTACATCCGTTAACCAGAGAAAATATGTAGATAAAGCATTTACAGCAGCAGAAGCAAAGGATTTATCTTCTGCATTTGACAGTATTTATAGTCAGATTGATTTGCAAACACATTATTTTCCAACTCTTGTAGAAGGAAGTGAAGACCTGAGCGGTTATGTTTCTTTCATAGATAGAATTGGAAAGTACATGAGCGTTACAGACATTAAAGGAATTCTGATTCACAATAATCTGTTTTCAGGTGCCTGTCTTGCGAAAAACTTTGTGACTAGTGGCGGTGCTTTAGGCACTTATGATAATCCAACATCACTGGGAGATGAGATGGTATGGGCTGTTCAGCAACGTCTGGGTATCAGTGATGTGGCAGAGGCACGTACCCTGATTGGTTTGGCTTACCAGTATGGCCAGTTAAGTTATACAAGTAACACGGAATTTTCAAATTATATTGGTTGGTATGCCGATGCCCAGGGTAAGTATGTAGGATTCTGGCATGAAGGAAGTACAACACAGCCGGATAACGCGGAATATATTGTAAAATCCTATGGATATTTAGGTGAAACTGATGAAGAACATGGGGTCGAGAACTCTGATATGATGTATGCGACTGTGCAGATACGAGAAAATATCAGCACAGGAGAAGAAATCGTTACATTTGCAGTTCCGGCAGCGTTGATTCCGATTGTCAGCTATGATATTACGCTGGATGAGAATGATAATATAACCGGACTGGAACAAACTGGTGCAAAACATCCGATTCGTTTGCTCTATGAGGTTGCGTTGGATGACGGAATTAATGAGCTTACGATTAGTGACAGAAATATTGTAGATGAAGAGTATGTTTTGGTTGATGAAAACGTAAACGATGATGGTTCAATAAATTTTTATACAAATGATTACGAAAGAAAATCAGTTTATAATGAAATCACTTCAGATAGTGAACTGACTGGCTATGGTAAAGTCAATACCTACTCTTATTTCAGACCATCACGACAGAATGCGGAATATTATTATCAGTCAAATGCAATTGTGTATAATGATGATAAAGGAAATGAGGCATACACAGGAGTTGAAAAGCCAACGGGAGATAAATATCGTGAAGTGGTATATTATACCAAAGCCGGTTCTACATATACCAAAGTGGAAAATTATCTGAAGCTTTCAGATGCTGCACTTGCTACAGCAGTGAAAAATACAGATAATACATGGTATATTCCAAAAGGCAATGTCCATGTGAATGCGAATAACTATATTAATATAGATAAAACAGAAAATAAAACGAATACATTACCATATGTACATGAACCATTCGTTGATGTACAAGAACATAACGTAAATGACACAGGACATCGTTTCATCATTGGTGCAACGCTCAGCAATAACGGTATGCTTTCCATAAAACCGGAAACGGGTATTGTGATAAGTAAAACAGTAACTGAAGTACATGAAAACGCTCCAACTGAAGAGTTTGAATTTACGATTACCAGTTTAGGTGATGATGAAAACAAATCTTATTCTGCGGTAAAAGTTTCAGCAGATGGAGCAGAGACGTCAGTGAATGTTGCTTTTGATGAAGGGGGTAAAGCAACTGTATCTCTCAAAGATGGAGAAAAGCTCTACATCAAAGGAATGACAGCAGGAACGACTTATATGGTTACTGAGTCTAAGGAAGAGTATTACATTCTTACTGGCGATAACGGTCAATCAGTTACAACAGCAGCGGATCAGTTTAAAGAAGTGGCTTTCACAAATACTGCAAGAGGAAAAGGAAATGTTACAATTTCCAAATATATTACTCATGATTTTGGAGTAAATTATCATATTCCAGATAAAGAATTTAAAATAAGTGTAAGTTTGTCACATCCAGATGGTGTTGACGTAAGTATGGATTTTGCTGCAGAACATTCCGGAGATTCGACGAAAACTACATTTAAAACAGGCGATCTGATTGTTTTAAAGAATAATGAACAATTTGAGATTCTGAATTTGCCGGAGGGGACCCTTGTAAAGGTAGAAGAAGTAAATATTCCGAATGGATTTACGGTAAGCTATAAAATAAATGGAGAAGAAGTAGTGAGCACTAATAATAGTGCTACAATTCAAGTGAAAAGGAATGTAGAAGAATCGCTTGCTGTATATAATGATTACACGCCACAGCCAGTTACACCTAATGTTACGATTTCTGGTACAAAATATGTCAAAGATAATAGTGGGGAGAACGTGTGGAATAGTTTAGCTGATGGAACCACTTTCTATATCAAACTGCAAAGATATGATAACACTAATCAGCAGTGGGTTGATATAGGGGAAACGAAAGCGTTAACAAAAACAAATCAAACATATACATATGATTTGAGTGATGAAACGTTAAATCAGAACTTCAGCGAAGCTGGTACATATGCGTATCGGATTGTTGAAGAGATTCCAACAGGAAATGACAAATTAGACCACATTATTTATGATCGTACATATCACACTTTTTCTGTGATTGTAGGCGATTCAGATATGGATGGTAATTTGGAAATTGTAAATGTACGTTCAAACCATACTGATAGAGATTTTGTAAAGAATGAAGATGGTAAGTATATTGTTAGTGGAATTGATTTTACTAACAAGTATGTACATACAGTTCCGGCAGTTTTATCTATAGATTTGCATAAAAATATGGAAAATGTTAGTGAAAGTCCACTCGCTAAACTCAACGGTTATCAATTTGGGGTATATAACAGTGCCCAAGATGCAAAAAATGATGTAAACAGAGTCGCTACAAGTGAATATACAGATACTGTTGGAGAAGCAAACGTAGTCCTTACTTTTGAACCAGAGCCAGTAGCGGGAACAACACCACCTGAACAAGAAAATACGGATGGAAATGACCCTGCGAATATATCTGTTGAAAGTGATGAAGAAGGTGATGCGGATGCAGACAGCGATGCGGATGCAGACAGCGATGTAGATGCAGACAGCGATGCGGATGCAGACAGCGATGCAGATGCAGACAGCGATACGGATGCAGACAATGGTGCAGATGATACCTTACCGGAAGTAGCGCGAGCTTTCAGAATTTTTGATAGTGTAGTCAAAGCCAGAGAACTTAGAATGGTTGGTGATACAAGCGGAACCCAATATTATAAACCTGGAGATCAAGTAGTTTATTATTTGAAAGAAATTGCTGGAGATGATGCCAAAATTACTTATAGTACAAAGGTGATAAAGGTTATTATTTCTATTAGTGATGCGGGTACAGGAAAGTTAAAAGCAACAATAACAAGTTTTGAAGAAGGAAGCATTAATTCTGAGGGACAATTTGTAGAAGATGGAGAGATTGACAAAGCTGTGTTTACAAATACATATAATACTGTTCCAGCAACTATCGATTTGGATATAAACAAAAAACTTACCGGTAGAGCAATTAAAGAAGACAAATTTAACTTTGTACTTAAAAAGGGAAATGAAGTAATTGCGACTGGTACAAACAGTGCACCAGACAATGAAACAGGAATTGCTAATGTAGTACTTGACACAGATAGCAGCATTGAAGGAGTTCAAGGCTTGACATTTGATAAAGTTGGAACTTATAGTTATCAGCTTGTAGAAACAACTCAGGCAGGAAACGGAATCACTCCAGACGCAACAATATACAATATTCACGTGACTGTTACTGATACAGGAAACTGCAGCTGTCCAGAGGGGAATAAATGTGAAAAGAGTCATCTTGCAGCAGCCTATACTGTTGATGAGGTTGTGGGAAATACCATGACTTTCAAAAATGTGTACAAAGCATCGGGTTTTCATGTGATTGATGGTATAAAAGAACTTGATGGAAAAGCCCTTGTAAATGATGAATTTACATTTGAACTGTATGAAGCAGATTCGACAGGAGCGATTACAGATAACAATCCTGTCAGCGTTGCAAAAAACAAGCTTGATGGTACGTTTGCATTTAAGGCACTGACATTTGATGAGAGTAATGCGGGAGCTACATATTACTATGTGGTTAAAGAAAAAGCAGAGTCCGTATCCTATGGCATTACTTTTGATAGTACAGAGTATCTGATAAAACTTACAGTAGCTGATGATAAAGATGGAACAATGACAATTCAGGAAAATATTCTTAGAGGAGGAGAAAGCCTGAAATTTAAAAACCATTATCAGGCAGCACCAACAGAAGCGCAATTTGGCGGTGATAAGGAACTCACAGGAAAAGTTCTTACTGATGGAAGATTCAGTTTTGAATTATATGAGTGTGGGGAAAATTGGATACAGACATCACAAACACCAAAAGAAACTGTATCGAATAATGCAAACGGCGAGTTTACATTCAGCAAAATCAAATATGAAACTGTGGGAACTCACCATTATAAGGTAAAAGAAAAAAATGGTGGTCAGGTCATTGACGGTATTGTGTACGATGATGCAGAATATCTTGTAAGGGTTGTAGTTACCGATGATCTACAGGGCCAGTTACATCCTAACATTGATATCTTTGATAATGAAACCGGTGATTCTGTAGATGAAATATCCTTTACTAACAGTTATGAAAAACCGAAAAAACCATCAGAATCGGAACCAGAAGATGACGAACCGGAATACTACCCAGCACCAGAACAACCAACACAAGGCGGTGGAGGTGCTACAGGAGATTCGTCTAACTTTGGCGGCCTTTTAGGACTGGTAGCAATAGCAGTCGCTGGATTCTTTGGAATCACAATCTACAAACGTAAAAAACACTAATATGTTTTAGGAATAAAGTTCCTGAGGGCAACCTCGGGAGCTTTTCCTTTACACAAAAATCTGCCAGCTACGTGTGTGAAGTGACTGGCGAATAAAATGGTAATTGTTTGAGCTCTAGTTATTTTGTTCATCCATACGCTTTTGAAAATCTTCGACAGAGAGATTCAAACGTTTTGCTGGTTAAGGAAATGTTCTAGCATAAATGGGTGAAAAATACAAGAACCCGCCAGTGTTCAACATTGGCGGGTTTCCAATTACTTATCTATTTATTGAGTATCAAGAATAGTAGTATCATTTGAATGATTAAAATCATCGGCATACCAAATTTAAAATACCAGTGCTTTGTCTTATGACGAAACACATGCATTCCTAATGTGGTTCCAAGACTACCGCCAAGGACTGCCAGCAAAAATAATGTCTTCTCAGGAATTCTCCATTTTCCCTTCTTTGCTTTCTGCTTATCAAGAAACATGGCAAAAAAGCCAATCAGGTTGATAATCCCAAGATAAATCAGTAGATATCTCATAAGCAGTCGGGAATTAGTAGCCTAATTCTTCTCCTACTAAGATAACCTTAATTCGGTTTGGAATGCTGGAACGTCTTGTGATCACAATCTGGCTGCAGACACAGTCCGGAGAGTAGCAGTCACCGCATTTTCCAGTCTGAGCACAAGGTGTGTTTCTATTTAAGCGTACTGTGTTGGCAGGTGCAGCCATATTACGTACACGTCTGACACCATCTTCAATTGTAGACACAACCTTGTTCATACCAGCAATGACGATTACGTTTTGTGGTCCGCAGCAAAGACAGGCTACACGGTTAGCATTACCATCAATATTTACAAGCTCTCCATCGATGGTTACCGCATTGGAACTCATCAGGAAATAATCCGCCATTACCTGACGTCCATACATTACACGGGCTTCTGCAGGAGTTTTTGCATCTGCACGGTTGATCAGCTCGTAGCCTTTTCCCTGAAGGGCATCCATTAACCCGCATTCTGTTAAAGTCATGGAGCCGCCCCATGTAACGCTGGAACCTTCCGGCATTAAGGATAATGCTTTTTCTACAGCTTCAGCGCTTGTTGCACAATAGTAGCCTTCTAAGTTTTTCTTAGCCATATTTTTGATGATTGTATTTGCAAGATTCTGATTTGCGATTTCTTTTGGTGTCATAATTCTTCCTCCGTTCGATTTTATAAAATTAAATATAGTATACATTTTCTGTGCGAAAAACACAAGTTAGCTGCCCTTTAAATAAGACAGGAATCGTGGTATGATAATACCAGTTAAAAAAATGAGGTGTATCTTATGAAAAGAGAAGAAATTTCAAAACAGTATCAATGGAAAATGGAAGATATGTACGCCACAAATGAGGCATGGGAAGTAGATTTTGTGAAGCTGCAAAATGGAATCGAAGAATTAAAAAGTTTCGAAGGAACTTTGGCACAGTCTGCAGATAATCTTTTGAAAATGCAGGAAAAGAGTGATGAATTAAATCAGTTAGCAGAAAAAGTATATGTCTATGCAAACCAGAGACTTCACGAAGATACAAGCAATGCTTATTATCAGGGACTTTCCGGCAGAGCTCAGATGCTGCTCGTACAGATGGCGGAGGCCGCATCTTATATTGAACCGGAAATCTTGGCAATTCCGGAAGAAAAGCTGGAAGAGATGATGAAAGAGGAAGATCTCAAAAAATATGAAATATATCTTAGAAGACTTCTTCACAGAAAAGAACACATTTTATCGAAGGAAATGGAAGAACTTCTGGCAGGTGTGGATGAGGTCGCAGAAGGGCCAAAGGATACTTTTATGATGTTCAATAATGCGGACATTAAATTTCCGGTAATTACGGGGGAAGATGGAGAGCCGGTAGAAATTACTCATGGAAAATATGTAAAACTTCTGGAAAGTCAGAACAGAGAAGTGCGAAAAGCTGCATTTACAGGACTTTATGAAACATACGGGAAATTTAGAAATACACTGGCAGCGACTTATCGTGCAAATGTAAAACAGGCAGGATTTTTTGCAAAAGCGAGAAAATATGGTTCTTCTTTGGAAGCATCATTGTCGGGGAGTGCAATTCCGGTAGAAGTATATGACAGACTCATCGAAAGCGTGCATGCACATTTGCCGGCACTTCATAAATATGTGAAGGTGCGCAAAGAGAAACTTGGTGTGGAAGAACTGCATATGTATGACCTTTACGTGCCAATGGTCGGAGAGGCTGACAAAAAGATTCCATATGAGGAAGCAAAAGAAATTGTGTTAAATGGTTTGGCACCTTTGGGTGAAGATTATCAGGAACTGCTGAAAAAAGGTTTCAATGAAGGATGGATTGATGTTTATGAAAATGAAGGAAAGCGAAGCGGTGCTTATTCCTGGGGCGCATATGGTATTCATCCTTATGTTTTAATGAACTATCAGGATACTCTGAACAACGTCTTTACACTTGCCCATGAAATGGGTCATGCATTACATTCTTATCATTCTGATGAGACACAGGACTATATTTATGCTGGGTATAAGATTTTCGTGGCAGAGGTAGCATCTACCTGTAATGAAGCTCTGCTTATTCGTTACTTGTTGGATAATTCAAAAGATGATAAAGAAAAGGCATATCTTTTGAATTATTTCTTAGAACAGTTCAGAGGTACTTTGTTCCGTCAGACAATGTTTGCAGAATTTGAAAAGATTGCGCATGCAAAATCAGAAGCAGGAGAACCGCTGACAGCAGAAGTGCTTTGCGATATTTATTATCATTTAAATAAGAAGTATTTCGGTGACGGAATCGTGGTAGATGAAGAAATCGCACTGGAATGGTCCAGAATTCCACATTTCTACACACCATTTTATGTGTATCAGTATTCCACAGGATTTTCTGCGGCAATTGCGATCAGCAGCAAGATTTTAAAGGGAGAACCGGGAATTGTTGAAAAATATAAGAAGTTCTTAAGTGGCGGTTCGTCTTTAGACTGTATTGATCTGTTGAAAATCTGCGATGTGGATATGACGACGAAAGAGCCGGTGGAAGAGGCTTTGAATGTATTTGAAGATACATTGGAAGAATTTGCGAAAATAATTCGAAAATAAACGTTCGAAAATAAATGGTTGAATTTTAAAGTAAATGCAACTTTCCTAAAGTAAGTGCAACATA
>CAZYUZ010000004.1:0-28880 GCA_964650775.1 uncultured Lachnoclostridium sp.
ACAAAAGGAGAAGAAGCATGAGTACCATGAATCTGACCCTGTTAACTGATCTCTACCAGTTGACCATGATGCAGGGATACTTTAAAAACAAAAACAATGATACAGTTGTATTCGATGCATTTTACAGAACCAACCCAAGTGGTAACGGCTTTGCAATTGCAGCGGGCTTAGAGCAGGTAATTGATTACTTGAAGAACTTACGCTTTAGCCCTGAAGATATTGAATATTTAAGAGGACTTCACATCTTTGATGAAGATTTCCTTGATTATTTAGCAGAATTTAGATTTACCGGAAGTGTGTATGCGATTCCGGAAGGAACTGTAGTGTTCCCAAAAGAACCATTGATTAAAGTCATTGCTCCAATTATGCAGGCGCAGTTGATTGAAACAGCGATTTTAAATATTGTAAATCATCAGAGTCTCATTGCTACAAAAGCAGCCAGAGTTGTTTATGCAGCAAACGGTGACGGCGTTATGGAATTTGGTCTTCGCCGTGCTCAGGGACCGGACGCAGGTGTATATGGAGCCAGAGCAGCCATGATCGGTGGTTGTGTAGGTACTTCTAATGTACTTGCAGGTCAGATGTTTGATGTTCCAGTGCTTGGAACTCACGCACACAGCTGGATCATGAGCTTCCCGGATGAATATACTGCATTTAAGAAATACGCAGAGCTTTATCCAAATGCGTGTACATTGCTTGTTGACACTTATGATACTTTAAAATCAGGTGTTCCAAATGCAATCCGCGTATTTAAGGAAATGCGTGAAGCTGGAATTCCATTAACAAAATATGGTATCCGTCTTGACAGCGGTGACTTGGCATATCTTTCTAAGAGAGCAAGAAAAATGCTTGATAAAGCAGGATTCCCGGATGCAGTGATTTCAGCATCCAGCGATTTGGATGAAAACCTGATTGACAGCTTAAAGGCACAGGGCGCTGAGATCAAATCATGGGGAGTTGGTACAAACCTGATTACTTCCAAAGATCAGCCGGCATTTGGCGGTGTTTATAAGCTTGCAGCGATCATGAAAGAAGATGGAACATTTATTCCTAAGATTAAGCTTTCTGAAAACACTGCGAAGGTTACAAACCCAGGTAATAAGACTGTTTATCGTATCTATGATAAAGAAACAGGCATGTTAAATGCGGATCTGATCTGTCTTGCTGATGAAACATTTGATACAGACAAAGACTTACGTATCTTTGATCCAATCGAAACGTGGAAGAAGACAAAATACAAAGCAGGCAGCTATGAAATGAGAGAACTGCTTGTGGAAGTGTTCAGAGATGGCGAATGTGTTTACGAATCTCCAAGCGTTATGGAAATGCGTGCATATTGCCAGCAGGAACAGGAGACTGTTTGGGAGGAATCCAGACGTCTTGTAAATCCACATGAGGTTTATGTGGACTTATCTGATAAACTTTACAAATTAAAAGCAGATCTTCTGGAAGAATTAAGTGATTTAGAAGATTAATTTGGAATTTTGCAAGGCTTGAAAAATGTTGATTTTTCAAGCCTTGTGATGATTTTAAAAATTGTTAGAAAAAATTAGAAAAAATTTTTGAAAAAATTAAAAAAAGTGCTTGCATTTTTTTGTGCGTTGTTATATACTAGCCATTGTTGAGAGAACAGCTCAGCGAAATAACAAAATATAGCGCTATCGCCAAACGGTAAGGCAACGGACTCTGACTCCGTCATCTCAAGGTTCGAATCCTTGTAGCGCTGCTAAGAAAACTCAGTAGAAGATTTCTACTGAGTTTTTTCTTTGCCCGAGAAATCTATGATTTCTCGGGCTTTTTATATTTTTAAATTATTCTAAAAATCCGACAAAATCATAGAAGTACTCATTACAAAAAAGTATAATAAAATAAATAAAAACGGAACAGAATGCCATGGCAGTGGTATTGAACCTGTTATACTAGCCTCAAATTTATAACAGGAGGCGGTTGTTGTGAGAAGGGAAATCAGATTTTTTCACCAGCATACATTTGAAGCAACAGAAGAGACAAAGATAAAGGTAGAACAAAATGAAACTTGTGGTATTGCCTGTGTTTTAATGATTTTTGATCTATACAATAGAGTGAGCTATCCGACAAAAAAACTGGAATTAAAGTTATATAAAGATTATAGATCAGAAGCATATAAGATGGGGACTTTGGGCTCAAGCCTTGCAGACTGCCTTTCACAAAATGAATTGAAGGTATGTATGATGCATTCTTCGCCAGAAGTATTGGACAACAAGGGGCAATATTTTGAACCCGAATTATTCGACGCTATTCTGACAGAGTGGAAAGAAAAGATGGAAAAATGCCAGAAATCCGTAGAGATTCTAACGGGTATTTCCGTTACTTGTGATACTATAAAAGAGCAGATTGCGTGTGGAAGACAAGTGATTTTACTGTGTCTGATTGATGGAAATGTGGATGGGATTCATGATAAATCCTTACATTGGATCGTTGTTTATGGATATGTTGAAAATAAATTTCTTATATGTGATCCAAGTGCATGTAAAAGGAAATATTCGGAAGAAGAATTATGGGAGTACATGGATACCCCTCTGGGACAGATTTGCATTACAGTAGAAGAAGGGAGAAGCTTATGAAAGTAGTAAAAGGATTTCGATTATACCGTATGAATCATTTAAAACAGGTACTGGGATTTACCGCGCATCCAGATCTTGAAGATTTAAATCGTGAATTAAAAAAAATGGGGTATGAGTTAACGATTGGTGGACTTTTTAAGCCATATAAATTCCACAATTTCCGTCACAATCGAACCTATAAGTTTACAAAACTTTTTGAGAAGGTTGTAGATGAGTTTTTTGTAAGTTACTCGTATGTAGTTGTGGATGCAACACAAGAGGAACTTGATCGTTTGTCAGGCAAAGTCGTTCAGATTAAAAGAAGCAATGCTCTGGAAGAGTATAATGCGGCAATCATCCTTCATGGTTACAATTGGCTCAATGTACAGCCGTATCAGGAATTATATTATCGAGGAATTTTGTATTTGCTGAATCGAGAGACCGGAATCGAAGAAGAAATTAAGAAAGTGGTCGATCTGACTATCGATCTTCGTGACCACATTTATGATTGTGAAAAAGTGGAATACATTGACTAACAGTTTAATGGAGGTGTGATCGTGGGAAAAAGACGTATTTGTAAGAATAAAGAAAAACAGCTGAAAACAACAAAAAGGGAAAAAGAGGGAGAAAAGAAATCCCTGGGTGAAGGGTATTTTCTTCAATATGCTACCAGGGCAAATCCGGACGCGGACAATAAGCTGTGTTTAGAGCAGAATGGAAAGATTACGGAAATAAAGAAAATTACAGATGATCAGGGATGTTTTGTAGATTTTCCGGGGGTGATCGAAGGGGAATGGAGAAAAAGATTGCGTGGTGGAGTAAATGGACAGATACGCTACTACTATTCCGTGGGTGAGTTTCGGCAGGGATTTGCACTGGTTACCTGGACAGTGCAGCCGGATGGACGATACGAGGAAGATGAAACCGGATTTGGCAGAGAATATTATGAAGAAGTGACATTGTATTCTTATATGAACCAAAAAGGAGATTTTATAACGCCATTTGCAGAATTTGCCCCAAGAAAATATATGGAAAGCCTGGAAGCATTCAAGGAACGTACCACCGGTTTTATGGAAAACAGTATGCCGGGTGGATATGAACTGTGGGTGCAGGAAAGTGTAAAAGAAAAAGTAGATGGAGAAGGGTGTTATAAACCGTTTTTTGGCAACACCGTTGTTTTTCCGTTGGAAGAAGATATGTTAAATTATATGGAAGAGATTCAGAAAAAGGTGTCGGTGATCAGAGAAGATCCGGAAATCTGCAATCAGGGACAGTATGTGGCAAAGGCTCTTGAGAAAGAAACTTACCATATTACCTTACATGATCTTACCTATGATTTGGATAAAGAAAAAGCGGATGAAAAGATAAGAGCAACAAAAAAAGGTGCTCTGTATATTATCAAAAAATTGAGAGAAATGGATTTTCCTGTGATTAAAATGGAACCGGCTTATCTGTTCTCTATGAATAGTACAGCGTTGGTATTGGGGTTTCGTGCAATTGATGAGGAACATCAAAAAAATCTGATGATGTTATATGAATTGTTTCAGACGGTTGTGGAACTTCCACGGCCATTGACTCCACATGGAACCATCACTTATTTTAAATATGCCAAAAGACATGACAGCTGGAAAATACGAGGTGTGAGAGATGTTATCAGCGAAGTCAACCAGCAGATTAAAAGAGACCGGGAAGCAGGAGTCAATCCGCTTGTAGAACTAGATGTGAAAAAACTTGCTTATCAGCATTTCTCAAGTATGAATCATTATGATACAATAGGATAAAGGAGGAGGTGCCGGTATGGGAACGATCACTAAAAATGTTTCAGAACAGATTCGTCAATTGGATGGAGACGTAGAAAGATATTCGAATCTTGCGAAAAAGAATCAGGCGGTTTACCGCAGCCTGAATGGATACATTGCTTCAAGATTGAAAGAACTGAGTAAAGAAACAAAGGCTAGCCTGTCTACAAGATTAGGAGTTGGTGATGGGACCCTAAATGACTGGGAACAGAAAGGCATTACTGAAACGAAGCAGGCCTTTGAACTGGCCATTGCGTTAAGGCTGGATGCGGATTCTGTGGTGGATTTTATTCAAAAGGAAACCGGCAGAGGTGTTTATCTGGCGGATGAAGAACATTTCCGTTATGTTTACATAATGCAGCACCGAGAAGAATTAGAAAAAAAATATCCATATGAAATGGACGAGACGGTCATTGAGTGGACGAATCGTGTGAAACCGCTGCTTCCAATTAAAAAGGGTGTACATCAAGGCTGGAAAGAAACGGAAAAATTTAAAAACGCCGTGAAAACAGGAAATCTTGAGCAAATGCAAATCCTTCCTTTTAGGGGAGCAGGAGAAAAGGCTCTTGCATTTTTAGAGGAACAGATCAAAGATACACCGTTTGAAGCCAATTATGGAAATTCAAATATTTCCTATGTTCAGTTGGATCTGGGAGAAAAGAATAAAAAGGCCATCAAAGAAAAGAATGTAAGTCTGTCTCGAAATATTTTCTTTAAAGGAGAGAAAGAGTTTTTTGATTATATTGTCAAGCAATTAACTAAAGGGGAAGTTCCGCACAGATATGAAATGATCAACCTGGGAATGATTCTGCGATTAAGCTATGAGCAGATGAATGAACTGTTGAGATTGTGTGGGGAAAATACGCTGTATGTGAGAAACATTTATGAAGGGGCGCTTCTGAGTGTTTGGAAGTTCTTAAGTGAAATGCGACCGTGGTGGTTCGAAGAAAAAAACAGTTTTCTTTTTGCTGATGACTTGGAAAATCTGGAACAAAAAGAGGAAATCTTTGTTAGAGATTACGAAGCAGAGGATGATATGGGAGGTCCGATTGACTTTTGTGTACTGGCAAATCAGCAGGTAGAAAGAGCACTGAAGGGACTTCCGGAGAAAGAATTCAAAAAAATACTGAAAGAAAAACCGTCTTGGTATCTGAATTGTAAAGAACAGCAATTACGAATCGAACAAAAAAGATTGTCTACGATTTTTTATGAAATGATGGCTCGTATACAGCTGGTTAGAAATAGAGTGATCGAACAAAAGTGTTCGTATAACGTAGATGAGAAAGTTGTTGAAGTGTGGGTATCTTCTGGGATTTCCATCCAAATTGAATATTCTTTAATGAATGTTATTTATAATCTAAAAGAAGATTATGGTTATGAAGAAATTGATCCGGTAAAAGATAAAGAAATTCTTCTGATGATGAATGAAATTAATACGGAGTGGATGGCAGCAGTGAAAAATGAGGACCTGCTAGGAGCAGATTCCGATACATTTACAAAATTTAAAGATAAAATATTGAGAAAAATGGAAAATCAATATAATAGCTATTCAGTGGCTTATTTGGCGAAATTGAATGGTGCCAAAACTGATGCAGAAAAGGAACAGACAGAAGATGAATGTAACACAGTTGAATAACATTTTTTCACAATTAAGAGAATTAGAAAAGATTGAGTTCCATCAGGGAGAACCGCTGGGAAGTGGCGGAAGCGGACAGGTATATCCGATCACTTACGTTAAGAACGGAGTGGAGTCTGAAAATCAGGTTCTAAAGGTGATTGATATTGTACAGCTAGCCAGGAAGAGTGCTGAGAATGGGGATATCAAACCAGTAATTAGGGAAAAATTGAACCTATACAAGAAAGAACTGGAAGTGAACAAAAATATTACGGCCTGCAGATGTGAGCATCTTATAAGAATTTATGATACTTATGTAGTGGACCGTCCATTTATGGGGGAAGATGTTTGCCTGTGTGCCGTCAGAATGCCGTATTACGAGACTTTGGAAGCATTATGCCAAAAAGGTGATTTGAAGGAGAATACAGTGATTCGGCTGGGAACACATATCTGTGAGGCGCTAAGTGTTCTGCATCATGACGCAAAAGAGGAATATTACCGGGCATCAAAATATTACATGGGAATTATGGTGCATATGGATATCAAACCTTCCAATATCTTTTATCGTCAGCAGGGTGAGGATATAATCTTTATGCTGGGAGATTTTGGAACACTGGTAGATAAATCAAAGGGAGATGTGGTTGGAGGAACTAGAGGTTTTCTTGCACCGGAACTGATATGGCTGCTGGATGATCAGATGGAACAAAAACAGGCAGAGAATGCGATATCTGAAGAATTTACTGATAAGAATGTTACTCCTGCAGAATCTACAGATATTTTTGGACTGGGGATGACGTTGTTTTACTGTCTGGCAGGAGATGACAAGGAAACACTCACGGCAGAATACTGGGATGCAAAATGCAAGGGCGCTACTGTGAAAAAACCGGAAAACTGCAGCCAGCAGCTTTGGGATGTGATCGAAAAAGCAACGGACAAAGACCCACAGAAACGCTATCAGACTGCCAAGGAAATGCAGTCAGCTCTGCAAAATATAGATATGATCAAGGCGGAAGCAGCAATTCGGGAAAATGAGATGTTGACTTTCGAAACGATTGTTATGGCGACAACAATCATCGCTGGGATCGCGGAGAGAACCTGGAAATGGTTGAAAGAAAGAAATGGAAAAAAAGAGCGCATCTGTGATGGGGATGATGTCGTATACGAAGGTGAAGTCAAAAAGGGCTTCCCACATGGGAAAGGAACCTATGTATATCGATATGGTGAAGAAATGCGCATGTTTACCGGAAGTTGGAGATGGACAGAAGAAAAAATTAAATTCTTAGGAACGAAAGTTGTCTATAATGGAATGCAATGTGATGGAAAATACAGTGGTTTTGCGAAGATTGTAATTCCGACATTGGGAACTTATAGAGGAACTGTAAAAAATCTGGATTTTGAGACCGGAACCTTCCAATGGGAAGATGGAAGCCAATATACAGGGACATGGAAAAAAATGGCAAAAGAGCAATATTGTTTCCATGGAAAAGGAATCTATATCGATGCCCATGGTAATGAAACGATCGGTAAATGGCATGAAGATGTACTCGTAGAAAAATACTGATAAAAGCTTATGGCGAAATGTGAAAAACATTTCGCCATATTTTTTTGCATTAAAAAATTTTTAAAAAAGTTGAAAATAAGGAACTTGTGGGCCAGGGGGTGACACTGCTGGTGATAGGCTGAAATTACAAAAAGGAGAAACAACGAAAGGAGAACAATCTAATGGAAAGAAAAAACATTGTACTGTTTGGTCAGCATAAGCGAAATGACCTCTTGCTCCAGATGATAGCAGAGCATCGCCTGATTGAAAACCTGTTTACTTACCAGATTGTAAACATTCCCGGCAAAGGATACATGGCCAGAAAGCTTGATCCACAGTTGAAAAGTGTAACTTACAGAGAAGCGATTGAAAAAGCGGATAAAATTGTTGCGCTTGAATATCTTCCTACAGAGGTAGGGATGTTGATGAGAAATAAGGAGCTTGTATTTTGGCAGGATGTTTTGAATGCACCAAGCCTGACACATGCGACACCTGTAGCGGTGAATTTAAAGTATGGAGAAGAGTGGTTTCCGGATGTGCTTCGAAAACTGGCAGAAGTTTCCCAGGCGGGATATCGCTTCGAGTTAAAAACCAGAGAAGAAAATTTAAAGAGTATTTTATCTGTTTTAAGAGATGAAAAAAGAAGTGATATCTGTATCTGGCTGGATCCACAGAAGGAAGGCGGATTTGATGCATCACTTTTCGAAAACATTATCAGAGAAAGCGCAAGAAAGAGTATGTCTGATCTGGAATACCAAAATAGAATGATTGCTTCTTATAAGCAGAAGTGGAAAAGAAATCTCTTTGAAATGAAAGCAAAAAATGAAGATTCCGCAGAATTGTTTTTTGGATGTTCCAGAAAGTACATCACTTTGCAGAGTGAACAGAAAAAAATTTATGAAGCATTAAAATTTGGGGATAAAGAAAAGCTGCTAGACATCAGCCGTAAAGAACTTGAAAACTTTACAGCAATGTGCAGCTACGAAGACTTCAAAGCAGAGCGTTTTGAAAAGCTGCTGAATAGCAAAACCGTGAAAATTGATAATTCAAATAACGTAATCCTTTCTTATCTTGGAAGCCGTAGATGCAACATGAAATGTGAGTATTGTTTTTCAGATCATACTTGTGAAAAACTCTCAACCATGGAGTCAAATGACATGATGCTGCTGGCGGATATGCTGGTGGGAGATCGTGATAATTTAAATCTTCATGTGGACAATAATCTGGGGGGAGAGCCGCTGCTCGATTTTAATCAAGTAAAAAAACGACATAACACGATGATTGCTTATAAGGATGTTGTTGGCGTAGACAGCTCTTTTGGTCTTTTGACCAATGGTACGAAGTTGAAAGAAGCGTATCTTCCATGGTTGAGAGCTCACCTTCCATATCTTGGGTTCAGTCTTGACGGTGATGAAGAAACTCATGACAGAATTCGAAGAGATATCGATGGAAAACCGTCATATAAGCGTACCTGTGCAAGTATGGAAATGGTTCGAACTTCAGGCTGGCCGGTAGAAACAGGGGTATCCTGTGTGATCAGTGGTTATAACACCAATATTTTATCTTTGCAAAGACATATGAGAGATGACTTAAAGGTCAAAAATATTGTGATGAAACCGGTCAGAGCAGCCAGTGATGCAGAGTTTTCCTTAAATGAAAAGAATTTTTGGAAACTGAAAATGGGATATGAAGCATTTTTTAAAGAACTTGACGAGGAAGGCAAAAAAGGTAATCTTCAGCCCCTGCTTACCATGCTTCAGCCGCTGGACTATGCAGGAAGATTTTTTATCCGTGTATTTCTGGCAGACAGAGTTGTGGTAAAACGCTGCGGTGCAGGAGAACATATTTTTAGCATTGCAGATGATGGGAAAGTATATCCTTGTGATTCCTTTAACGGCGTGGATGGCAAAGAGATTGCCAATTTACAGGATGGGATTCATAATCGCCATGGTTTTGAGGTCCCATATGTGACTGAAGAAAACTTTGGATGCAGCGACTGCTGGGCAAGATATTTATGCGGCGGTGTATGTCAGTATGTTCAGCATTTAAACAACTATAGAATCAATGAAGTAACAAAGATGGAGTGTGAGCTTACAAAGTTTTTGATCAGATGCGCAGTTATATTCTGGAAAAGTGCAAGAGAAACCTGGAAAAAGGAAGATTTGCAGAAAGTGGAAGATCATATCCGGGAAATCGGATTTGAAAAAATAAAGAACAATGATGCGTTTATTTATGCACCATGTTAAAGATTCTTCAAATACAAAACAAAGGGGGAAAATCATATGAAGAAAAAATGGGTTAAAAATTTGATGGCGGATTTAAAAGATAACTGGCAGGAAAAAGGTGTCCATGTTGCAAAGATGTTGGTTGTAGCCGGTTTGGCAAGCTTACTTACAACGATTGGGCTTCCACCGGTTGATGTGGATCCTACTGATCTGTGGTAAATAATTTGATGCAAAAAAGCGCTCTCGTGACATGACTGGTCTCTGGTGCGGGAGCGCAGAAGTGATTGAGAAAATGGAGGAAATGTAATGTACAACGTAATTTCGAAAAAAGAAAGATTTAAAGAAGAGTTTAAGAATAATTTATTTGAAATGTTTGACAAGTCTTTAGACGAGGCGACTGATTTTGAAAAGTATTTTGCTGCAGCAAGAGTTGTTAGAAAAGAAGTCAACGAGTATTGGGAAAGAACAGAAAAACTGGTAGAACATGCTGGATTAAAAAGAGTCTATTATTTTAGCCAGGAATTTCTTCCAGGAAGACTTCTTGGTAATAACCTGATGAATGCTGGCATGAAAGAAGGTTTTGATGAGGCAATGAAAGAGCTTGGTATTGATCTGAATCTGCTAGAAGATCAGGAAGAAGATCTGGCTCTTGGCAATGGAGGTCTTGGAAGACTTGCTTCCTGTAAGTTGGAATCTCTTTCTACTTTAGGATATCCTGCTTATGGCTGCAGCCTCCGCTATAGAAATGGATTTTTTAAACAGAAAATTGTAAATGGACAGCAGGTAGAGCTTGCTGATACTTGGGAAAAAAATGACAAACCACATCCTTTGGGAAAAGAAAGAAAAGACTGTACCCAGACTGTTACTTTTGGGCGTGCTCCGGAAGCAGATTATCAAGTGGTAAGAGCAGTGCCATTTGACGTACCGATCGTAGGCTATCCTGAACATGGATATGACAGTCTGATGGTCAATACCTTACGACTTTGGGATACACCAGATTACCCGGAAATCGTGGAGTGCCTGTATCCAAGTGATAAAACACCAAAAGGAAAGAAATTGCGTATCAAGCAGGAGTACATTTTCGTATCAGCTACCTTGCAGCAGATACTGAAAGATTTTAAAGTCAAATATACAGACTTTAGAATGCTTCCTAAAAAGGTGTGCCTGCAAATCAATGATACTCATCCTGCAGTAGTGATTCCTGAACTGATGAGACTTTTAATGAAAGAAAAGGATGTAAATGGAAAGCTTATTTTATGGGATACAGCTTGGGATATTACAACTAAATGCTGTGCTTACACCAATCATACGGTAATGGCAGAAGCTTTGGAAAAATGGCCGATTGACATTTATAAGTCTTTATTGCCGGACGTTTACGAGATCATCGAGGAAATTCATAAACGATTTGAAGCACAGATTATCGAGAGATATCCGAACCGGGAAGAGAAAAAAGCAGCCATGGACATTCTGTACAATAAAGAAGTGCGTATGGCAAATCTGGCAGTTGCAGGTTCCTTTTCTGTCAATGGTGTGGCAAAACTTCATACCGAAATCTTAAAGACTGAAGTTTTTAAAGATTTTTATGAAATGATGCCGGAAAAATTTAACAATAAGACCAATGGAGTATCTCACAGAAGATTTCTGGTAAAGGCAAATCCGGATTTAAGTAAATGGATTTCCAAATATTTGGGTGGTTATCTTTGGGCGGCCGATATGAAGAAATTAAAAAATCTGGAACGAATTGCAGAGGATCCAATAGCTCAGGCAGGATTTGCGGCTGCAAAATTGGAAAATAAACGCAAGTTGAAAAAATACATTAAAGAAACTAAAGGCATCCAGGTAGATGAAAATGCAATTTTTGACGTTCATGTAAAACGACTTCACGAATATAAACGTCAGCTGATGAATGTGTTGAAAATCAGATGTTTATGTTATCAGTTGAAGAATGACAAATTTGCGTTGGAAGCATTCCATCCAATGGTATTTATCTTTGCGGCCAAAGCACATCCGGACTATGAAGATGCAAAGAAGATCATTAAAGAAATCCATGAACTGGAAAATGATGTAAATAACGATGCAGCTCTTCAGGGTAAGATTAAAGTGGTATTTTTAGAAAACTTTAATGTAACTTTGGCTGAAAAAATTTATCCTGCAAGTGATGTGTCAGAACAGATTTCTACAGCCGGTACAGAAGCATCCGGTACCGGAAATATGAAGTTTATGATGAATGGTGCGATTACCCTTGGGACTTTGGATGGTGCCAATGTTGAGATCAAAGATGCTGTGGGAGGAGAAAATATGTTTCTCTTTGGTATGGTGAAAGATGAAGTGGCAGAAATGAAGAGAAGACGAGAGTATCTTCCAAGTCACATTTATCTGGAAAATCCTGATGTGAAATATGCGGTGGATTCTTTAAAGAGTAAGAGTTTAAAAGATAAACTAATCTATCCACAGGGACCAACAGAAGATGCAGACAAATATTTTGTTTTAAAAGATTTAAAACCATACATTGAAGCGACTTGGAAGCTGAACCAGTTCTACAAAGAGAAAGAAGAATGGAACAAAATGGCAATTTTAAATGTTGCAAATTCAGGATTCTTTTCAAGTGATCGTACTGTGGAAGAATATGTGAAAGACGTCTGGCATTTAGAATCTGTTTACTGGTACGAATAAAGGTGATGTTATGAAAATTTTAGATAAGATGACAGGGCTGCTGTTTAAAAGAGTAACAAAAACCGTTTTTTGGAGAATTGACAACAGAGAACGTCTAATTTTATTTGGACACGGGGCCATACCGGCATATGGCCCTGGTGATGGATTATACAGATCGGTCCCTTGGAGAAGAAAAAGATTTAGGCAGGTTGTGATTGGAAAAGGAATTACATACATTCATCCAACGGCGCTTTTGGGAATCAATTTGGATGATGTGATTCTTGAAAAGGAAGATATCAGAGCGGATGGCCTGGAAATTAATGAAGCGGGATTATATGATCGCTTAAAAAAGGAACTTTTGATCGGCAGAGATCAGAAATGTATTAAAATTCCGGAGGGAACTCTAAAGATTCATAAATTTGCATTTGCATTTCATCAGTTAATAGAAGAGATTATATGCGCCTCTTCGCTGAAGGAAATTGATGATTCTGCTTTTGAGGGAGCTCGGAGATTGAAATTGATTGCTGGTGTGCCAAAGGATGTGACTTACGGAAAAAGAGTTTTTCATGGAACCCATAGTATCAGTATCGATGATCATGGGAATCCGTCTAAGAGAGAACTTTGGAGAATGTATGCCTATGAAGCAATCACGGACCACGGAAGAGGATTTTTGATGAACGGAACATTCACTTTCTTTGCAACGGAAAATGATATCAATATCGATCCAACCAAATTCTATGCGTGTAAAGATTTGATTTCCATTGCTGGAGGAAAAAAATTTATGGTTGGATTGCGAGAGGATGGAACACTGATTTATGAATTGGCAACCCCGTTTTTAAGAGAGCGATATAGCTGCCTTAAAAAACTGAAGGATTGGAAAAAAATCAGAAAAATTGTCGCGGCAGGAAAAGCGGTGGCGGGATTGTGTGAAGATGGTACTGTGTTCTGTACAGAATCACAAACTGAAGATCAGAGGATAAGAAACATTAGGGATGCAAGTGATCTGAAAGTTCGGGATGGCAGAATTTATGTAGAAAGGTTAGATTACGCTGAGATTCAAATTGCAGGGGAGGAAGAATATGAAGAAGATTTATTGTATTTCTGATATTCATAATGATTTAGACAGTTTTCGTAAAATGCTGGAACTCATCAATTTTTCGAAAGAAGATGAGATGTATATTCTGGGAGATATTTTTGACAGAGGACCAAATCCATTTGGCGTATATAAAGAAATTTTAAAGCATGAAAATATGATTCCTCTCATGGGAAATCATGAGCTATATCTGGCAAAAAGTATTCTGGATGGAAGCAAGGTGTCAAATAGTCATAAGATTTTAGCGGAACAATTGCCGGAAGCTGATTTAATAGAGCTAAAAGACTGGATTTCAAAAATGCCTCTTCAAAAAGCGGTAGTGGTAGATGGAAGAACCTATGTGCTGGCTCATGCAGAGACGGCGGAAGAACCGGGAAGTAAGCATCCGTATTTCTTTTTGCTTGGTGTAGATCAGAATCCGCGATACCTAAGAGAAGAAGTAAACCGCCAGTTTTTGAAATATGGTATCGAAGGTTGTATTTCGGTGATCGGTCATTATCCAACCAATGTGATTCGTCATGGCATGAAAGAAGAATCTGTGTATCCAAACAGTATTTGGTCTAATAAAAAAGGAAATGTGTTTGCCATTGACTGTGGGAACGGCTATCGCTCAAATCATCAACCATATGTACGCTTAGGCTGTTTACGATTAAATGATCATGAATGTTTTTATGTTTAAATGAATTGTGAAAAATATTAGAAAAAAGAAAAGCACCTGTGTAGGTGCTTTTTTTAATCCGTCGGTGCTTGATAAAATCTCCCTGCAACCGAATCAGTTTTGATTGTATTGATAAATGCTTTCTTATCTACCTGTCTGATGGTATGAACAATCTTTTCCGTTTCCCCGCGTGATACAACAGAGTATACAACGCTTCGTTCTTTATGCTCATAAGAACCTTCCCCTTCCATGATGGTTGCACCATGGTGAGTGATTTCCTTAATCATCTGGCACACAAGCTGTGGCTTGTTGGTAACAATAAACAATGTTGTTTTCTGGAACTTTTGATAAAGCATATGCAGCATCTGCGTAGATGCATACTGATAAATAATGGAATATAATGCTTTATCCCAACCGAAGAGAAGCCCGGCTGCACCTAAGATAAATGCATTGATTGCCAGGACCATATTCCAGGAGTCCACCCCTTTTTTCTGAGAAAGATAAATTCCGATAAAATCGGTTCCGCCGGTTGTGGCATCTACTGACAATACAAGGCTGATTGCGGCTCCATTGATAATACCGCCAAAGATACTGATCAGCAGTGTATCATAAGTAATTGGATAATATGGTAAAATATCAGTCAGTGTACTGGTAAGTACAATTGTCAGAAGAGAAAACAGGGTAAATTTCTTTCCAATGAATCGAAAACCGATGTAAACCGGAAAAGCATTCAGCAGCAGATTGACAATTGTATATGGAAGCTCAATATTAAAAAATTTAGTTCCAATACTCTGAATCAGAATGGTAAGCCCTGTAGCTCCGCCCGGGTAAAGTCCTCCGGTACGAACAAAAGTTTTGATATTTAAGGCCATAACAAAGGACGCGATGACAATGACAATGATTCGTTTGATGTCCTTTTGTGGATCAAATTTCATGAAAAATCCTCCTCGTGTGGATTAATATTCCTATTAAATTCAGTATAAGAAATTATAAGAGTATAGTCAAAGGGAGAATTTGATTTTATAAAGATTTTAGTAGGAAATCTTTGCCTTTTCGTGTATACTAACTATGTGTGAACAGGAGGAAGTAAATGTATACTTGGGACAGCAGAGTCCGATTCAGTGAAATCGGTGAAGATAAACGATTGACGTTAGATGGCATTTTAAATTATTTTCAGGATAGCAGCACCTTCCATTCGGAAGATATTGGAAATGGAATGGAAGTGGTAGAAAGTTTAAACCGCGTATGGGTGCTTTCATCCTGGCAGATTGTAGTTAATGAATATCCGAAGATCGGAGAGAGGATCAAACTTGGAACATGGCCATACGATTTTAACAGATTTTTAGGCGGTCGTAATTTCATTATGTACGGCGACGACGGAAGAGTGCTTGCCTATGCGAACAGCCTCTGGACTTATTTGAATTCAGAGAACGGCAGACCTGCACGTGTGGATGACCGTATTTTAGAATTATATACACTGGAGCCAAAATACGATATGGAATATGCAGACAGAAAGATTGCTCTTCCGGAGGAGATGGAAGCACAGAATGCATTTCCGGTAGAAGTGTATCATCTGGATACAAACCACCATGTAAATAATGGCCAGTATGTAAAAATGGCCGGAGCCTACCTGCCACAGGGATTTGAAATTGCCCAGATGAGAGCAGAATACAAAAAATCTGCAGTGCTTGGGGATATGATCTATCCAAAGGTGGCTGTAGGAGAAGAGAAAGTAATTGTAAGCCTGGATGATGATTCAGGCAATCCATTTACAGTTGTTGAGTTCTTAAAAAGAGCTTAAATAACAAACTATGAAATATAAGAGAGGACGAAAAACATGATTGAATTAGGAAAGAAACAGACACTGGAAGTTGTAAAGAAAGTAGAATTTGGTGTATACCTTGCAGAAGAAGCTGCAAGTACAGACAAAGTACTTTTACCTAAGAAACAGGTGCCGGAAGGAGCTGAAGCAGGAACTCAGATAGAAGTATTTATTTACAGAGATTCTAAAGACCGCCTCATTGCGACTACAGCGACACCAAAGCTGACGCTTGGAGAACTAGCAGTTCTGACTGTAAAAGAAGTTGGAAAAATCGGTGCATTTTTAGACTGTGGTCTGGAAAAAGATTTGTTCCTGCCATTTAAGCAGCAGACAAGAAAGGTGCGTACGGGAGAAGAAGTGCTTGTTGCAATGTACATTGACAAGAGCAGCCGTCTTTGTGCGACCATGAATGTATATCAGTATCTGAAAAAAGAATCTCCATATGCGAAGGAAGATACAGTGCAAGGTGTAATTTATGAAATCAGTAAAAACTTTGGTGCATTCGTAGCAGTTGACAATCAGTATTCTGCACTTATTCCTGCAAAGGAATTCCATGGAGAATATGAAATCGGTGATATGGTAGAGGCGCGCGTTACAGCAGTAAAACCTGATGGAAAGCTTGATTTAAGTATTCGCCAGAAGGCACATTTACAGATGGATGAAGACGCAGAATATGTGATGCAGGTCATTGAAGAATTCGAAGGAGTACTTCCGTTTAATGATAAAGTTTCTCCGGAAATCATTCAGAGAGAATTCAAGATGAGCAAGAACGCATTCAAGCGTGCGGTGGGAAAACTTTATAAAGAAGGCAGAATTGAAATTACAGAAAACCGTATCTTAAAAGTGAAATAGCAATTTTTTCCAAAAACATTTATATCAAAAAGAAAAAACAGTGAAAAATTCACAAAGTTGTAAATTTGCACAAAAAACACTTGCGAAATTTGGTAACAATGCTATAATGGCAGTGTAAACAAAAAACACAAATAAGTGAAACCAAGATAAGGAGGAATCACAATGAAAGTAACTAACATCAAAAATATTGAAGGATTTTTTAATACAGTAGATTCCTGCAAAGGAAAAGTTGAATTAGTAACAGGCGAAGGCGACAGACTGAACCTGAAATCCAAATTATGTCAGTATGTATCTATGGCAAACATCTTCTGTTCTAACGGAGAAATCCCAGAATTAGAACTGATTGCATATGAAAGAGAAGACATCGATAAGTTAATTAACTTCATGATGAATGGACAGTAAGTAAAGAATATAGAAAAGATATGAAATGAGGGGAAACAGCAATTGTGCGTTTCCTCTTTTTTGTGTATAATAAAACCGATTATACGCAAAAATAGAAAGAGAGTGCCACATGAATTTCACACATTTGCACGTGCATACGGAATACAGTCTTTTGGACGGATCCAATAAAATTAAAGAATGTGTTTTAAGAGTTAAGGAACTGGGCATGGACAGCGTGGCAATTACAGACCACGGCGTCATGTTTGGTGTCATTGACTTTTATCGTGCTGCAAAAGCGGAAGGGATTCGACCGATTTTGGGGTGTGAGGTTTATGTTGCCAATGGTTCCCGCTTTGACAGAGAGATTGGGAACAACGAAGACAGATATTATCATCTTGTACTCCTTGCAGAGAATAACACCGGCTATAATAATCTGATGAAGATTGTTTCTAAAGGATTCACCGAAGGTTACTATTACAAGCCTCGAGTGGATATGGAGGTACTGGAAGAATACCACGAAGGAATCATTGCTTTAAGTGCCTGCCTTGCCGGGGAAGTACAAAGATATTTAAACAGAGGATTTTACGAAGAAGGCAAAAAAGCCGCACTGCGATATGAGCGTGTTTTTGGAAAAGGAAACTTCTTTTTAGAACTCCAGGATCATGGACTACCGGAACAGAAACGGGTAAATATGGAACTGTTACGTCTCAGTCAGGATACCGGCATTGAACTGGTAGCGACAAACGACGTTCATTATACTTATGCAGAAGATGAAAAGCCTCATGACATTTTGTTGTGTCTGCAGACTGGAAAGAAGCTGTCTGATGAAAACCGAATGCGTTACGAAGGCGGTCAATACTATGTAAAATCCCCGGAAGAGATGGCAGAGCTTTTTCCATATGCCTTGCAGGCACTGGAAAATACACATAAAATCGCGCAGCGCTGTAATGTGGAGATTGAGTTTGGGGTTACAAAGCTTCCAAAATATGATGTACCGGAAGGCTACACTTCCTGGGAATATTTAAATAAGCTTTGTTTTGAAGGTTTGGAAAGATGTTATCCAAATCATGATCAGAAATTGGAAGAACAGCTGACTTACGAACTTTCCATCATTCAGAAGATGGGCTACGTTGATTATTTCCTGATTGTTTGGGATTTTATCAAATATGCCAAAGACCACGGGATTGCAGTAGGACCGGGACGAGGAAGTGCGGCAGGAAGTATCGTTTCCTATACGCTTGGAATTACCACCATCGACCCGCTGAAATACAACCTGCTGTTTGAGCGTTTCTTAAATCCGGAACGTGTATCCATGCCTGATATTGACGTTGACTTCTGCTTTGAAAGACGTCAGGAAGTCATCGATTATGTAGTAGAGAAATATGGCAAAGACCGAGTGGTACAGATTGTTACCTTTGGTACATTGGCTGCCCGCGGTGTTATCCGTGATGTCGGCAGGGTGATGGATCTGCCATATCAGCTTTGTGATCAGACTGCCAAACAGATTCCGCAGGAATTAAATATTACCATTGACCGTGCCTTAAAGGTGAATCCGGAGCTTCGCAAAAATTATGAGGAAAATGGAGAAATCCATGAGCTCATCGACATGGCAAAACGTCTGGAAGGCTTGCCAAGACATACATCCATGCATGCGGCAGGCGTTGTGATCAGCCAGAAGTCTGTTGATGAGTATGTACCATTATCCAGAGGATCTGACGGTTCTGTTACCACTCAATTTACAATGACCACACTGGAAGAATTAGGTCTTCTGAAAATGGACTTCCTTGGGCTTCGCACGCTGACAGTCATCCAAAATGCGGTCAATATGGTGAAAGAGACCAAAGGCATCGAAATTGACATTGATAAAATAGATTATAATGATCCAAAAGTTTTAGCCTCCATCGGTACCGGAAAGTGCGAGGGGATTTTCCAGCTTGAAAGTGCCGGCATGAAGAACTTCATGAAGGAGCTAAAACCAAAGAGTCTGGAAGATATTATTGCAGGGATTTCTCTCTATCGACCAGGCCCAATGGATTTCATTCCGCAGTATATTAAAGGAAAAGATTATCCGGAAACCATTACTTACGACTGCGAAGAATTAAGAAGTATCTTAGAGCCGACCTATGGCTGTATCGTGTATCAGGAACAGGTAATGCAGATTGTACAGAAGCTTGCCGGATACACCCTTGGACGTGCGGACCTTGTGCGCAGAGCCATGAGTAAGAAGAAGGCTTCCGTTATGGAGCAGGAACGCAAGAACTTCGTTTATGGGAATGAAGCAGAAGGCGTTCCGGGATGTATTTCCAGAGGCATTTCAGAGAAGGTTGCCAATAAGATCTTCGATGATATGACTGATTTTGCGAAATATGCATTTAATAAATCTCACGCGGCTGCCTATGCAGTAGTATCATATCAGACTGCGTGGTTAAAATATTACTATCCGGTAGAATTTATGGCAGCTTTGATGACGTCAGTCATTGATAACCCGTCAAAGGTTGCAGAATATATCTTAAACTGCCGCAGTATGGGAATTGCGATCTTGCCGCCGGATATCAACGTTGGATATGCAGGATTTTCTGTTTCCGAAAAAGGAATTCATTATGGACTTTCTGCAATCAAAAGTATTGGACGTTCTGTTATTGAAGCAATCGTCGCAGAACGAAAAGAGAATGGCAATTATACCAGTCTGAAAGATTTCATTTCAAGACTAAGTAATAAAGAAGTCAATAAGCGAACCATTGAAAACTTCATCAAATCCGGAGCGCTGGATTGTCTGGATGGCACAAGAAAGCAGAAAATGCTCATTTATGTGCAGATTATGGACGAAGCTGCAAGAGATAAGAAAAATACACTGACCGGACAGCTTTCGCTCTTTGATTTCGTAGATGAGGATGTGAAGGCATCCATGGAAATTCAAATGCCGGATGTGGGCGAATTTGACCAGAGTGAATTGCTGGCATTTGAAAAAGAGGTCTTGGGCGTATATTTAAGCGGTCATCCGCTGGAGGAATGTGAAGAACGATGGAGAAAAGCGATTTCTCACACCTCGGCAGATTTTATGCTGGATGAGGAGCTTGGAACGACCAAGGTCATGGACGGCGAAAAAGCAATCATTGGTGGAATCATCACTGAGAAGAGCGTGAAGCTGACAAAAACAAGTAAACAGATGGCATATCTTACCATCGAAGATTTGCTTGGAACCGTGGAAGTCATTGTATTTCCAAGGGATTATGAAAACAATGCAGCACTGCTTTTGGAGGATGCGAAAGTGTTCGTGCAGGGAAGAGTATCCTGCGAAGATGATAAACCGAGCCGATTGATCTGTGAAAAGATCATTCCTTTTGAGCAGGAGAAAAAAGAATTATGGATTCAGTTTGCGGATAAGGATACATTTTCAAAACAGGAGGTTCGCATGCTGAATTCCTTAAAAGCTTACGAAGGAGATGTGCCGGTCGTGGCATACCTTGCGAAAGAAAAGCAGATGAAGAAATATCCGCCAAACAGAAATATAGCGCTTACCGATGCACTGATTGCGACATTGAAGCAGCAGTTTGGTGAGCAAAACATTAAAATCAGAACTCTCAAAGCACTATAATGAAGACTGAAAGACAGGAGGAGAAGATTATGGCAAAAGAAATCAAGACAATCGGTGTATTAACAAGCGGGGGCGATGCCCCTGGAATGAACGCAGCAATTCGTGCGGTTGTCAGACGTGCATGCTATAACGGCAAGAAAGTAAAAGGGATCAGAAGAGGATATCAGGGTCTTTTGGAAGAAGATATTTTTGATATGAAGCCATCTGATGTTTCAGATACAATTGAACGCGGAGGTACCATTCTTTATACTGCGCGCTGTGCAGAATTCCGTACGGTGGAAGGTCAGAAGAGAGGTGTTGAGATCTGTAAAAAGCACGGTATCGATGGACTGGTAGTTATCGGTGGAGATGGTTCTTTCAAAGGTGCGCAGTGCCTTGCAAACGGCGGTATCAATACGGTTGGTGTACCAGGTACCATTGACCTTGATATTGCATGTACAGAATATACCATCGGCTTTGATACAGCAGTTAACACAGCGATGGAAGCAATCGATAAAGTTAGAGATACTTCGACTTCTCATGAACGCTGCAGTATTATCGAGGTTATGGGGCGCCATGCAGGTTATATTGCATTATGGTGCGGTATCGCAAATGGTGCGGAAGATATTCTCCTTCCGGAAACCTATAATTATGATGAACAGGAAATCATCAACAACATTATCCGCAATCGTAAACGCGGTAAAAAACATCATATCATTATCAATGCAGAAGGTATCGGACATTCTACTTCCATGGCAAGAAGAATCGAAGCTGCCACAGGTATTGAAACAAGAGCAACAATTTTAGGACACATGCAGCGTGGCGGAAGTCCAACCTGTAAGGACAGAATGTACGCTTCCATTATGGGCGCACTTGCAGCAGACTTACTCTGTGACGGCAAGACAAACCGCGTTGTAGGATATCAGAATGGACAGTTCCAGGATTTCGACATTAATGAAGCGTTGGCAATGAACAAGACCATCGATCCATATCAGTGCGAAATCGCTATGGCATTATCAAGATAATATGATTATAAGTACATCCAATGCGCAGGTGAAGAATCTTGCGCAGTTAATCAAAAAATCTAAAGTGCGAAACGAACAGGGTGTTTACGTAGTAGAAGGCGTAAAAATGTTTCAGGAAGCACCAAAAGATGAAATCGTAAAAGTTTATATTTCGGAAGAACTGTTTGAAAAAGGAACTTTAAAGAACAGTCTGGCAGAGGTACCTTACGAAGTGCTCAAAACAGAGGTTTTCAACCATGTGGCAGATACAAAAACACCACAGGGAGTACTTTGTGTGATGAAGCAGAAAAAGTATACGATTGAACAGCTGACAGAAGGGGAAACCCCGCTTCTTCTGGTGCTTGAAAATCTGCAGGATCCGGGAAACTTGGGTACCATGATGCGTACAGCAGAAGGCGCCGGAGTGACAGGGGTACTGCTTAGCAGAGGGTGTGTGGACATTTATAATCCAAAGACAATTCGTTCCACAATGGGTTCCATTTACAGAGTTCCATTTCTCTATACGGATGATTTGTTAGGAGATATGGAGAAACTTCATGAAAAAGGAATCACAACCTATGCGGCACATTTAAAAGGCAAAGGCTGCTATGATGAAGAATCCTATCAGGGTCCGACTGCATTTTTGATTGGAAATGAAGGAAACGGACTGACAGAGGAACTTTCCGAAAAAGCAAAACAATATATTAAAATTCCGATGGAAGGACAGCTGGAATCGCTAAATGCTGCGGTAGCAGCTGCGATTCTGATGTATGAAGCATCGAGACAGAGAAGATAGTGAGAGAACCCGCGATTGCGGGTTCTTTTTTTTGAAATTTCATTTTTCAGGCATATTCTGGGCAAATTTGACATATATTATATTATTTGTTACAATGACAAAAGATTTGTGTAATATTTTCGTAACATTATGGAGGGTATAGAAATGAATAAAAAGCGGATGGCAAGTCTGTTTGTTATGGCACTTATGTGGCTGACCACTTGCGGCTTTGTATCTTTGGGGGACGTGGCAAACGCCGGAATTACGGAGATTGTGGAGCCTATGACAAGCGAAGATTTTGAAGCCTATGAGGTGTTGGAGGAATGGGGCAATCTTTGCATGCCAAATGTTAAAGAATATGTAACAATTCGAACAGAAGCCAGTAAAGAATCGGAAGCGGTAGGACGTCTTTACAAAGGCGGTGCAGCAGAAGTTCTTGAGTATGGCGAAGAATGGACGAAAGTCGTTTCTGGAGATTGTGAAGGCTATATTGCAACGGAGTATCTGGAGTTTGGCGTGGATGCACAGGAAATTGCTAAGAGAGACTGCAGCAATGTAGCGACAGTTACCACAGAAACTTTAAAGATTCGTGCTGAAGCTTCTGAAGATTCTAAAACAAGAGATTTGATCGGTTTTGGTGAAACAGCAGATGTTCTTGGTGAAGAAGATGGGTGGCTGAAAATTAAATACGAAGATGGCGAAGCTTATATCAAAGCAGAATATGCCACTGTAGAATTTGAAGTGGGCGAAGCCCAGACCATGGAACAGATTCGTGCTGCTGAAGAAGCGGCAGAAGCGGCAAGAAGAAAAGCAGAACTGAAAAAACAGTACGATGCAGTACGTGCAAGCGGTAATGAAGTGCAGGTACTTGGAGCGCTGATTCAGCTTGAGGCTGGGAACCAGCCATATGAAGGACAGCTGGCAGTTGGTGCGGTAGTTATGAACCGTGTCAGAAGTGCTCGATATCCAAATACGATTGCAGATGTGATCTATGCGCCGGGACAGTTCCCTGCGGCAAGTAAGAGCGTCCATGAAGTGATGGCAAGGGGGGTTAAGGCATCCTGCTTACAGGCGGCACAGGAAGCGATTAGTGGTGTGAGCAATGTGGGAAGTTTTACACATTTTAAATCAGCACGCTCAAGTGTGAATGGCGCACATATTGTCATTGGAGGACATGTTTTTTACTAAAAAATTTCAAGGCACCTTTTGGGTGCCTTTTTTAGCAAGTTAAAGTTGTAAATTGTAGAGAAATATAGTAAAATACTTGCTATCTTCTTTTTGTGCGGTAGGTGCATAAAAGGCATAAATGGATACATAGGAGAAAGATTATGGTTAGAAATTGGGACTTATTAAAAGGACGTCACTTTTTAAAGCTTCTGGATTACACACCGGAAGAAATTGAATATTTATTAGATCTGGCAGCTGACTTAAAAGAGAGAAAGAAAAAAGGTATCCGTGTGGATTATCTCGTGAGCAAAAACATTGTACTGATCTTTGAAAAAACAAGCACAAGAACACGCTGTTCTTTTGAAACAGCCGCTCATGACCTTGGCATGGGCTGTACTTATCTTGATCCATCTGCATCCCAGATTGGTAAAAAGGAAAGTATTGCAGATACTGCCCGCGTATTAGGCAGAATGTACGAAGGTATCGAATATCGCGGTTTTGAACAGGAACGTGTAGAAACACTTGCAAAATATGCCGGCGTACCGGTATGGAATGGTTTGACAAATGAGTTCCATCCAACACAGATGTTAGCAGACCTTTTAACAATCAGAGAACACTTAGGCGAAATCAAAGGCAAAAAGCTTGTTTACATGGGAGATGCCCGCTACAACATGGGTAATTCCTGGATGGTAACCTGTGCAAAAATGGGTATGAACTTCGTGGCATGTGCACCGAGAGAATATTTCCCAAACCCGGACCTTGTAGCAACCTGTGGCGCAATCGCAGCACAGACCGGTGGAAGCATTACATTGACAGAAGATGTACAGGCTGCGACAAAAGATGCAGATGTTATCTATACTGACGTATGGGTGTCTATGGGAGAACCGGATGAAGTATGGGAAACACGTATCAAAGCACTGATGCCTTATCAGGTAAACAGTGCAGTCATGGCAAATGCAAAACCAACAGCAATCTTTATGCATTGTCTCCCTGCTTTCCATGATCTGGAAACAACTGTGGGAAAAGAGATTTATGAAAAATTCGGTATTTCTGAAATGGAAGTCACCAACGAAGTGTTTGAATCAGAACAGTCCGTTGTATTTGATGAAGCTGAAAACCGTATGCATACAATTAAAGCAGTAATGCTTGCAACAATTGGGGTATCTTAATGAAGCAAAAGGTGAAAGAACCGTTTTTCGCTACCCGTTCGATAAATTTTCTGCTGGGGCTGGCCATTCTGGCACTCATCGTGGTAGTGTTTGTAAAGAAAAGCGGCACAGAAATTTTTGAAATGTTGATTTTTGTGCTGGCATCTGTTGAAAATTTCATCGGTGCAACCATCAGTTTTTCAGAAAATAAAAGAGTGCGGGGAACTGTTTATGCCATCGTGTGTACAGTCTTTTTGGCAATTGCACTGATTCTTGCGATGAGATATTTTGTATTTGTATGAAAATGAAACGATTAAATCAGTTAGAAACAGCATGGGCAGGGAAAACCTGCCTTTGCTTTGATACTTTAGAGTCTACACAGAAGTATGCAAAAGAGCTTGCGACAGGTCAGGGTGTTCACGGAACACTGATCATAGCAGATACACAGACTGAAGGAAAAGGACGACGAGGTCGTATCTGGCAGTCCCCAAAAGGAACAACGATTTCCATGAGTCTTTGTCTGGAACCCAAATTTCAGACAGAGCATGCAGCTGGTCTGACACTTGTCATGGCATTGGCTGTAGCAGAGGGGATTCGGAAGGTAACTGGCACAGAACCAAAGATCAAATGGCCAAATGATATTGTATTAAATGGGAAAAAGATTTGTGGAATTCTGACTGAGATGATCTTTACAGCGCGCGGATATGTTGTGATCATCGGTACGGGAATCAATGTGAATACAGAAAGTTTTCCGGAGGAGATTTCTGAAATTGCCGGTTCATTAAAATGCGAAACAGGAAAAGAGGTTTCGCGGGAAGAACTGATTGCTTCTGTGATGGAACATTTTGAAGGATATTATGAAGAATACGCAAAGACAGAAGATTTGACGCTGTTGAAAGAACAGTACGAAAGCCTGCTGGTAAACAGAGACAGAGAAGTTCGTGTTTTAGACCCGAAGGAACCTTATCAGGGAATTGCAAAGGGAATTAACAAGGACGGAAATCTGATTGTTGTATGTAAAGACGGTGAGGAAAAATGTGTTTGCTCCGGGGAGGTATCTGTGAGAGGTCTCTACGGATATGCGCTCTGATTGAATGATGGATGTTCGATCAGTGATAGAGAGGAAAATAAAAATGGAAGAAAAGATGACGATTCTTTGTGTATCAAATTCTTATGAGAAGAAATACTATTTAAATCCTGAATTTATGGGATTGCCAAAGACCATCAAGGATGATCTTCAGATTATGAGTGTTCTTTTTACAGAAGATGTAGGAGGAATTCTGACCTTTGGATTTGAGCCTGACGGGACACTGACTTTAAATGTGACCTGTGATGAAGGGGATCTGTTGTTTGATGAGATTGGCAGTGAATTAAAGATCAAAGAAATCCAGAGAACAAGAACTGCATTGTTGGAGAGTCTGGAAACTTACTTTAGAGTGTTCTTCCTTGGAGAAAAGTTAGAAGAAGTATGAGAATTGGAAATGTAACATTAGAGAACAATGTAATTTTGGCACCAATGGCAGGGGTAACAGACCTGCCATTTCGTCTGCTCTGTAAAGAGCAGGGAGCAGGACTTTTATGTATGGAAATGGTCAGTGCCAAGGCAATTTATTATAATAATAAAAATACAGAAGCGCTGATGGAGATTGATGAGAGAGAGCGTCCGGTGTCCTTGCAGCTGTTTGGTTCGGATGCGGATATCATGAGCGAAATGGCAAAGAAGATTGAAGAAAAGCCTTTTGATATTCTGGATATTAACATGGGCTGTCCGGTACCGAAGGTGGCAGGCAACGGTGAAGGTTCTGCACTTATGAAAAATCCGGAGCTTGTCCGCGAGATTGTATCAAAGGTAGTAAAAGCAATTGAAAAGCCAGTGACTGTCAAAATTCGCAAAGGATTTGATGAAGCGCATGTAAATGCAGTGGAGATTGCAAAAATTATCGAAGACTGCGGTGCAGCAGCGGTAGCAGTTCATGGAAGAACAAGAGAACAGTATTACAGCGGAAAAGCTGACTGGGATATTATCAGACAGGTAAAAGAGGCAGTTTCCATTCCGGTCATTGGAAATGGAGATGTGACAGGTCCTGAATCAGCGAAGAAAATGATGAAAGAGACTGGCGTGGACGGAATTATGATCGGACGTGCTGCCAGAGGAAATCCATGGATTTTTGGACAGATTAAAGAGTACCTGGAAACCGGTGTAATTCCGAAAAAACCGGAGTTGTCAGAAGTGCGGGAAATGATGCTCAGACACGCGAGAATGCAGCTGGAATGTAAAGGGGAATATACCGGTATCCGCGAAATGCGTAAACACGTTGCATGGTATACAGCCGGGTACCCAAATAGTGCGAAGCTTCGTGCAAAGATCAATGAAGTAGAAACCTATGAGGAACTGACAGAATTATTAAAAGGCTGATTAGGAGGAATGCATCGTAACGGACTTGCATAGACTGGTAAAAAATCATGCAGGAGCAGGGCGTGCAGGAAATTGCAAAATTGGTCAGACCGGAAACATTGCCGGAGATTCCAAGAAAGATTCGCTGGAGGGCAAGGTTTTTTGGAAAGCAGATTATCAATGAATATTATCAGGAATATTACGAAAGGGAATCGATTAGTCGAATTCCCTTTTATATTCCCTATCTATTTATGAGAGAACACTTTGATTATCTTAGGAGATATGGAAGACTGCCGAGACATCAGATCGGTATGGTATTAATCGATGGAGGCGATGAACGGACAGACTATTTTCTATGTGAGTTTTTGGAAGAGTTGAATTTTCTGACCATTGTCACTGAGCGGAAAGAATATTTTGAGAGTCTTCAGGAAAGAGCCTTTCAGGAGCTTGGGCTTTTGATTGACCTTGTCAGACCGTGGGAGACGAAAAAGCTTCAAGGAAATCTGGTGTGGGATTTTACGACGGTGATGCAGACGGCAGATTGTTATCCGAAAAACAGCATCTGCTTTATGCCGCATAAAAAAGAGTGGAAGATACAGGAACAGCTAAAGGGAAGTGAAGATATTACTGTAGTTTATTTGAAAAATGTGGAAATGAAAGAACTTTGTATTTTACCATCGCTTGCGGAAACAATGTTAGTGCCGAAAGAATTCCCGTTCCGCAAAAGCCGGTGCGAGGATTTGAGAGAGTGGTGTAAAGGGCAGAAATGGCGTGTGAAATTAAAGGCGAGAACCCTTGAAAAACCTTGACATTTCAAGGGTTCGCTGTTATAATATCAAAATTGTATGCGCAGGGGGATTTTAGTCAAATTGATAGCGCATCTTGTATAAGAAAAATAAACGATAGTAGTTTGAAGATAAACAGGAAGGTGTTAGAAATGGCAGAAAAGAAAAACATTTTAACTTACGAAGGACTTCGTAAACTGGAAGAGGAACTGGAAGACTTAAAAGTA
Source organism: uncultured Lachnoclostridium sp. (assembly GCA_964650775.1). Classification (GTDB taxonomy): domain Bacteria; phylum Bacillota; class Clostridia; order Lachnospirales; family Lachnospiraceae; genus HGM12587. Next base: position 28,295 of record CAZYUZ010000004.1, read on the forward strand.
GTTAAGAGAAAAGAAATCTCCCAGAAAATCAAAGAAGCAAGAGAACAGGGCGACTTATCTGAAAATGCGGAATACGATGCTGCAAAAGACGAACAGCGCGATATCGAAGCAAGAATCGAACAGATTGAAAAAATCTTAAAAAACGCTGAAGTTGTTGATGAAGATGAAGTTGATCTTGATAAAATCAGCGTAGGCTGTAAAGTTAGAATTTTAGACGTGGAATTTGACGAAGAAGAAGAATTCAAAATCGTAGGTTCCTCTGAAGCAAGCAGCTTAAAAGGTAAAATTTCCAATGAATCACCAGTAGGTAAAGCATTACTTGGCGCAATGGTTGGAGAGATTGTAAATGTTGAAACACAGGCTGGAATCATTCAGTACAAAGTACTTGAAATCCAGAGAGCAAACTAAAGGAGAATACAATGGCTGAACAGAAGAATATGCAGGCACAGGAGCCGGACTTAAATCAGCTTAGAAAAGTTAGAAGAGAAAAGCTGGCAGAGTTACAGGCAAATGGAAAAGATCCATTCGTGATCACAAAATTTGACCAGACACATCACAGCATGGATATCAAAGATAACTTTGATAC
>CAZYUZ010000005.1:0-27035 GCA_964650775.1 uncultured Lachnoclostridium sp.
CATTGGAAACGTCCCACGCTCTGTAGGTTGTACCGTCCTCTCTTGTAACGATTTTTGTGTTCAAATCGCCAACGGACCAGTCGGCTGAATATTCACCTGCGCAGTAAAACATAAAAGATAAATTTTCTGCGCTGGAAAGATCCCAGTTGCTTAAATCAAGCTGAAACTTTGAGGTATTCTGACCTGCACAGTAAAACATGTAAGACAGATCCTGAACCTTGGAAGTATCCCAGCAGTTTAAGTCAAGCTCCAGAGTGTCTGTCGAGTATCCTGCACGATAGAAGGTGTAGTACATGCTTGTAACATTAGAGGTATCCAGTTTTTTCAGGTCATAGCTGGTGCAATTGGTCGTTCCGCCGAACCACCAGGCAATGCTGCAAGGGGAGATGGTATCTACAACGCGGATGCTTGTGATCTTTTTTGCATAATCATTGAACCAGGGAACTGCTTCTGCTTTGGAAACCGCTAATTCTTCAATTCCTGTATAAACTGCTGTTACAGTTTTACCCTCAAAAGTTTCATTGACAGAAGGGACTGTGCTGCGTTTATAAAATGACAACGAGGTATCATCCGCAGAGTAGATTGCAAATGCCGTTCGAAGGCTTGGATCCTCTGACCATTTTCCGGTGGTGGCATGCAGTGTTGCGGATTTGTAATCTGTAAAAAGACAAAAAGCACCTGTAAATACAGAGGTGCAGATGATGAACAAAGATAATACGATCAAATATCTTTTCTTTGGCATATTGATTTAGAAGGGGCTGTTTCCAACCCCTTTCCTCCTGAAATGTTAAAGTTATTTTTCGACGATTGCTGTCCAGTCAGAACCAAGTCCGTCTGTATTTCTATGCTGTTTTGCATATAATTCAATTGTTACTGATACGTTAGAATCCTGCCATGTGTTATCCGCATCTGCATCCATTTCAAATAAATAATCGTATTTATGAGACGATTCATCGCCGTCTTCTTCAACAGATCCACTCAGTACGATGTCGTCAACCGTGTAAGTAAGTGTTTTGTGATCATCGCTTAATGTACCGGCAAGTGCAGTTCCGTCTTTTGTGACTTTATACTGTAAGTCGGATTCAGTCATTGCCTGGCTGGCTGTTACAGTGATCAAGGCTTTGACATCCATCGATTTTTCGCCAGTGTTGCTTGCGGTGAAGGTTAATTCGTTTGCATCACCGGGATTTAAAATGGTAAGTCCCGCGGTCAGGTCCTCGGTAGCATCTGTCATGGCAAGGCTTAAAGTACCTGCGTTTGCATTCAATGTTTTTGTCTGATAATCAGTGAAATAAGAGAATGCACCCATCAATAAAGTAGCGATTATGGCAATGGATAAAAAACTGGTTACGATTTTTTTTGTTGATTTCATTTTCATGGTTATGTCCTCCAAAATATAGTTTAAAATGCTTGCGTTGTGTTCGAAAATTACACCGCCATCTTATCAGGCCCCCTTATGTTCCTATTTCTTATAAGAAATATTGGATTGTTTTGCTTGGTTTGGATTTTACAACTGAATATAGTTGAGAAAATGAAAATTCAGATAATCCTTTCAAAAAGGATTTTCGTGTGATATAATTCATTTACTTAAAAGATTTCTATGAGAAAATTCTATCATTGATTTTTCTAAACCGTCCCCCTTTTTCTAAGAGGGATGATTTCCACACATTTTATGAAATTAAATAAGAACCCAGGGAGGTATTCGGATGGGAATTAATTGCAGGTTAACCTACAGTCCGGAGTTGTGTCCGCGGCACTATCAAGGATTTACGACAAAAGAATTGGCGTATCTATGTTACTGGTATGGGAATGTTTCTTCGAGAGAGATTGCTCTGGCATTGGGACGAACGCAGAAGTCTATATTGAATAAGGTCGAAAGGCTTAAAGAAAGCGGTCAATTCGATAATTATAAACGAATGTATGACCGCCTGTAAAATTTCTTATATAATTTTTTCTTCATGAATCTGAAGTTTGTCCAGATTTTTTTTCAGATATGCCCAGATATCATCATAATCATTGACTGTATTTGGGATGATCAGTGCCTGCTGCTTTGTCACATACAGGTAAATGGCATTCTTTGTCTTCCATGCACCATCCACATTTTTCCAGGAATAGCGTCCGGCATAATTTTTTTCCTTTGGATAATAGAACATAATGCCGTTGGAGGAATCGGAAAGACGAATTGAATAAACTTCTCGTGGAGGATCCAGCTTCATTTTTTCAATCTGTTTCTTTACGCCATTATTATATGAGTTAAAATAGTAGACAGGAATCAGGACACAAGCGCAGCAGATGATTCCGCCTAAGGTACCAGCCCAGCTGTAGGAATCCTGAAATGCAAAGCACATGGTGGCAAGCATAAAAAGACATACCGCCAACGATACACATTTTTTCCATCGTTTCTGCTTTTTCATACTGTCATAGGTGATGAAGTCTTTCATCTGTTTTTCATTTAAAATAATTGGTGTAGAATAATAATCCCTTAACAAAACGGGCCTCCTTAAGCTTTTGTGATTTTAACATTTCTAACTATTTTACCACAAGTCTTTCGGATTGCAAAGGAGATGATTCCATATATTTAAGAAAATCATAAGAAAAAATGTATTGCATCTGTTATTTTCTGAACGTATAATGAGCAGGTTAATAGAATAGAAACTCTAAAACAGGAGATTAAATATGAAGAAAAAAACAAAGAAAAGAAAGGTACATCCATTTTTTAAAGGATTTTTAGGCTGCCTTGCAGTAGTCTTTATCTTGGCAGGGGCAGTAAGTTTTGTGGCAGCGGGTTATCTGCACACAAAAATGAATTATAAAGAGATTGAAACTGTTTCAAAAGAACCATTTAGAGAAGATGGTGTTAAAAATATTTTATTGATTGGGAATGACTCTCGTTCAAAAGGAGAAGATGGTCGTTCTGATGCCATGATTCTCGTTTCAATCAGCAGTAAAACGAACTCCATTCATCTGACTTCTCTTTTGCGGGATATTTATGTGGATATTCCGGGACATGATGGAAACCGTTTAAATGCTGCCTATGCATATGGCGGGCCGGAACTTTTGATGGAAACGCTGGAAGAAAATTTCGATATCGAAGTAAACAGATATATGCTGGTGAATTTTCAGGCATTTGCAAATCTGGTAGATTCCGTAGGCGGAGTTACGCTGGAGCTGACAAATGAGGAAGTTCAGTATATCAATGGGTATCTGGTGGAGTACAATCAGCTGGAAGGCAGAGCGGAAGGAACGGATTATCTGGATACTTCTCTGAGTGGAAATGTTCATTTGAATGGTCCGCAGGCTTTGGCGTATTGCCGTAACCGATACATTGGCTCAGATTTTGCCAGAACAGAGAGACAGCGAAAGGTAATCTCAGCAGCGATGAAAAATGTGCCGCTGGCACTTGTGACCAACGGTGGAGCACTGATCGATGGATTGATGTCAAATATTACAACCAATATGACAAAAACAGAACTTAGCGGTTTGATGATGCAGGCACCGTTGATGCTGACCTATGATATGGTGAGTGGAAGTATCCCGCTGGAGGGAACCTATTCCAATGCAAATATTAGAGGAATGGCAGTATTAGAAATCGATTTTGAAGCAAATAAGCAGTATATTCAGGAAGAAATTTACGGCAGACCTATGGAATAGGTTCTGCCGTAATTTCGTGATAGCTGTAAGTTCCTTTTGGTGCTTCGTAAACAGAACCAAATACATTGAACATTTCATGGCAGTGAGGACATTCGAATTCATCACATTCAATCGTATTTTCTACTTCGCCATGATATTTTTCCTGATCTACAATATATTCTGACCAGTCATAAACAACTTCCGCTTCGCAAAATGGACAATTTACAGGTAATTTAAAGGTCATAGCTTGTCTCCTTTAGTAAAAATGTTATAATTACGGTAGCATAGATTCAAAAAAATAGCAATGAAAGAAAGTGATGAAATTATGAGAAATTTAGAACGTCCTTATCTTCAGGTAGAAACAAAAACTGGAAATTTTTATGGTGGAAATCAGGAATGGTTTTCATATAAATTTTTAAAACAGATGGGCTGTGGTGTGATCAGTGCTGCGGATGTTCTGCTTCATCTTTGTGGAAAAGAGTCTGTTTCCGAAGAGGAATATGTGGATTTTGCGAAGGAGCTGTGGATGAAGTATTTACCGGTAGTTCCTGGCTTTGGGATGAACGGTCTGACATTGATGATTGGAATGAATCGGTATTTTAGCAAACACAGAATGCCTTATCGTGCGTGCTGGAAAATATCTGCTGAGAAAATGTTTTCAAGAATTGATACAATGCTCTCGAAAGACCTTCCGGTAATTCTTGCAATTGGACCGAATTTTCCGAAAATCTGGAAGAAAGAAAAGCTTAATTTTTATATGAAAACAAGTGAAGGAAACTATGTTTCCGCTTCGAAAATCTGTGCACATTTTGTGACTGTGACAGGCAGGGAGGAAGCTTATCTTAAAATTTCTTCCTGGGGAAAAGAATATTATATCAGTATTCGCGAGTACAGGGACTATGTAAAAAAATACAGTAGTTCGCTGGTGTCTAACATCATTTACCTAAGAAGAATCGCTTCATTTTAATTGCGATTCGACAGGATTTGCGATACAATTACAGGTAATGCAAGTGAAAAAAACGTTGAAGGAGATTCTATGGGAAAGAAATTTCGTAAATCAATTATAGCAGCGGCAGCGGTAGTTTTAATCTCTATTTTAGGTTTTTCGGCAGCTGCAAAAGAAAATACAAAGTCACTGGATGTACTGTTTGTACATGATACACATTCACATTTGACGGAATTTGCCACAGTGGAAAATGGCGAATCACAGGTGATGGGTGGTTTTGCAAAAATCAAAACATTGATCAATGAGAAGAAAGAAGAAAATCCAGACACATTAATTTTAGATGCCGGAGACTTTTCTATGGGAACTCTGGTTCAGGTTGTATTCGAAGAAGAAGCATCTGAAATCAGAATGTTAGGGAATCTGGGAGTAGAAGTAACAACTCTCGGAAACCATGAATTTGACTATAGGGCAAAAGGTCTTGCGAATATGATGAACAATGCGGTAGCCAGCGGTGATGTACTGCCGGAAATGGTCATCAGCAATGTGGACTGGGATGGAATGAAAGCGGCTGGACTTACAGAAGAACAGCAGATGCTTTTGGATGCCTTTGAAAACTACGGAGTGAAAGAGTACGTCGTTCTTGAAAAGGATGGTGTAAAAATTGCGGTGACAGGCTTATTCGGAGAAGACTGTCTTGCATGCGTTGTAAATCCTCCGCTGGTATTTGAAAATCCGGTAGAGGCGATGAAAGAAACAGTGGCGGATATTCAGGCAAACGAAGATGTTGATATGATTGTCTGTGTATCTCACAGTGGTACATGGGAAGACGAAGATAAGTCTGAGGATGAGATTCTTGCAAAGGCTGTACCGGAGCTTGACCTGATCATCAGTGGACATACTCATACAAAATTGGAAGAGCCGATACAGCACGGTGATACTTATATTGTATCAGCTGCAGAATATGGTAAATATTTAGGAAGTCTGTCTATGACCCAGAAAGCAGATGGCAGATGGACAATGGATTCCTACGATTTGATTACTGTGGGTGAAGAGATTGCAGAAGATGCTGCAACTCAGGAAAAAGTCGAAGCGTTAATGGATATGGTGGATTCTAAATATCTGGAACAGTTCGGTTATACAAAAGATCAGGTGCTTTGTACCAATGAAATTGATTTTGCACCACAGTCAGATACAAGTGAAAAACATACAGAATTAAACTTAGGAAGCATCATTGCAGATGCATATACTTATGCTGCAGAACAGATTCTTGGAGCTGATACCGTTGCAATGTCTGTGGCACCATCAGGAACCATTCGTGATTCTTATGCGAAAGGTGATATTACGACTGAGAATGTGTTTAATTCCTTTTCTTTGGGAATCGGTCGTGATGAGATTCCTGGTTATCCACTGATTGGTATCTATTTAACCGGAACAGAACTGAAAATGGCGGCGGAAATCGATTCCAGTATTTCGGATTTAATGACAACAGCCAGATTGTACACAGACGGTCTTTACTGGCATTATAATCCGAACCGTATGATCTTAAATAAGGCTACAGATGTATTTCTTGTAAACAATCAGGAAGAACGTGTAGAACTGGAAGATGATAAATTATATCTTGTAGTCACTGATTTCTATACCTCGCAGATGCTTGGCGGTGTCACAGACCTTTCCATGGGACTTTTATCTATCGTACCGAAATTTGCAGATGGTACACCGGTAGAAAATTATGAAGATGCGATCCTTATGAAAGGTGACCAGGAATTAAAAGCATGGGTCGCAATTGCAGACTACATGAGTTCTTTTGAGGATACTGACGGCGATGGTATTGGAAATGTACCAGCAAAATATGGCACTTTAGAAGGCCGTAAGGTTGTGGAAGACAGCAAAAATATCATTGATCTGATAAAGAATCCAAATAAATTTTTCTTTATGATTATTGGTGTTGTATTATTGCTTCTTGCAATTGCAGCAGGAATTGTTGTCTTGATCGTAAAGATTGTTAAGAAAATAAAAAAACGTAAAGTGAAAAAATAGGAGAACACCATGGGGATTGTAGTAATTGGAGCAGCCTTCGTAGATATTAAAGGATTTCCATATGATGTGTATATTCCGGATGGAAGAAATGCTGGAAGAGTCGAATATGTACATGGCGGTGTAGCAAGAAATGTTGTAGAAGATATTGCGAATGTGGAGCTTCGTCCGACCTATCTTGGACTTGTAGATGATTCACCGCTTGGAGAGGCTGTGGTACAGAAGTTAAAGAATCATAAGGTCAATTGTGATTATGTGCTGAAAAAAGACGATGGGATGGGAACGTGGCTTGCAGTCTTTGATAATAACGGAGACGTGGCAGGATCTATTTCAAAACGTCCAAACATGATGCCTCTTATGGAAGTTTTCGAGAAAAAAGGAGATGAGATTTTCTCTCAGGCAGATGCTGTTGTAGTTCAGGTCGATCTGGCAAAAGAAATTATCAAAAAGACCATTGAGCTTTCGAAAAAATATCATAAAAAACTGTTTGCACTTGTGTCGAATATGAGTATTGCAGCAGAGAGAAGAGACTTTTTACAGGATTTTGACTGTTTTATCTGCAATCGTCAGGAAGCGGGTATTTTATTCTCTGATGATTATAGTGAAATTCCAAGAGAAGAACTGAAATATATCATTTCCGAAAAGGTAACAAGAGCGCAGATTCCATCCATGATTGTTACAATGGGAGGCGAAGGAGCCGTTTATGCAACAAAAGATGGCGAAAAAGGCTCCTGCCCGGCAAGAAAAGTGATCGTAAAAGATACCACTGGTGCTGGAGATGCATTTTGTGCAGGTGCAGCGATTGGTCTTACCTATGGAAAAACTTTTGCGGAAGCGATTGAAATTGGTTCTCATCTGGCAGCTTCCGTAATCACCTCTTCGGAAAATGTATGTCCAAGATTCCTTCCACAGGAGTTTGGCATCGATGTTGAAGTGAAAAAAGATTAAAAAACAAAAAGAAGAATTTATTTGGATTCTGGGGCCAGGTCGTCTGGACGTACTACTTTTGGTAAAAAAGGATACACTTCCTGATAGTTTTCAATTTCTGATTCATCCATAATGCCTCTGGGAATCAATCCTGTGCAGTCCTGAATGGAGGAGGACTGCAGGTAGTCATATTCCATTTCGTCTGTGTTTGCGCTGATTGTATTTTTCATAATACGGAACTCCTTATAAACAATTCTTTGAACTTAGTGTTGTTATATATTATTAGTAAAATACACAAAAATATTAGAAATTGATTGAATAGTTATACAAAAAAATGTATAATTTATAAGTTGGCATTAGGATAAATGTAACGAAATTGCGAGAGGAAGAAATAAAAATGGAAAGAGAACGTTTAGGGAGCCGTTTAGGGTTCATTTTGCTGTCAGCAGGATGTGCCATCGGCATAGGCAATGTCTGGAAATTCCCATACATGACCGGACAGTACGGAGGAGGAGCCTTCGTTGTAATTTATTTATTATGTCTGGTACTTTTAGGAGTACCTGTTATGACCATGGAATTTGCCATGGGTCGCGCGAGCCAGAAGAGCCCTGTAAAGCTTTATGAAAAGCTGGAACCAAAGGGGAGTAAATGGCATCTTCATGGATACTTTGCTATGGCAGGGAACTACATATTGATGTTCTTTTATACTGTAGTCACAGGTTGGATGCTTCGCTATTTTGTGTATATGGCAACCGGGAAGTTCGTGGGTGCTTCTGTAGAAGAAGTTGGAAACATGTTTGGGGCAATGCTTAGTGAACCGATAGCTTTGATTGTGTATATGGCAATCGTTGTAGTTGTCGGAGTATTGATTTGTTCCATGGGTGTACAAAAAGGTGTTGAAAAGATTACAAAAGTCATGATGATTGCACTTCTGGGAATTATGGTAGTACTTGCCGTCAACAGCGTGTTTTTGCCGGGAGCAGCAGAAGGTGTAAAATTCTATTTAATCCCTGACCTGCAGAGAATGATGGATATTGGTGTTGGTCAGGTAATTGTAGGAGCGATGAATCAGTCGTTCTTTACATTAAGCCTTGGTATTGGTGCTATGGCGATTTTTGGAAGCTACATTGGAAAAGAAAGAGCTCTCATGGGAGAAGCTGTGAATGTTGCTGTTCTTGACACTTTTGTAGCACTTTGTGCAGGTATGATTATTTTCCCTGCATGCTTTGCATATGGTGTTCAGCCAGACAGCGGTCCAAATCTGATTTTTGTAACATTACCAAATATTTTTAACAATATTCCAATGGGAAGATTATGGGGAAGCTTATTCTTCGTATTTATGACATTTGCAGCATTTTCAACAATCATCGCGGTGTTTGAAAATATTATTGCATGCTGTATCGATTTATTTGGCTGGAGCAGAAAGAAAGCATGTATGATCAATGCAGTGATTTTGTTCGTGTTATCTATTCCATGTGCATTAGGATTTAATGTATGGAGCGGATTTGCAATTGGTGGAAAAGGAATTATGGACTTAGAAGATTTTGCAGTAAGTAATCTTTTACTCCCTCTGGGGTCCTTGATTTATGTTCTGTTCTGCGTGACACGTTACGGATGGGGCTGGGATAAATTTGTTGCAGAAGCAAATGAAGGAAAAGGTCTAAAGATTGCAAAATGGATGCGCCCGTATATGACATTTGTAATCCCGGTGATTATTATAGCGATTTTTCTGATGGGTATTTTATAAAAATTTTAGAGAATTTAAGCTCACGGTATATATGCCGTGAGCTTTTTTATGGTATGATAAATCTATATAGGGTAATGGAAAAATTGTGCGAAAGGAAGAAATCATGAGTGCATTTGTATTATTTGAAAATGTGAAAAAGATATACAAAACAGGAGAGGTAGAAATTCCGGCTCTTCATGATGTGAATTTTGAAATTGAACAGGGAGAATTTTGTGTGGTCGTAGGGGCTTCCGGTGCAGGAAAGACTACGATTTTAAATATTTTAGGCGGTATGGATACGCTGACCGCCGGACGTGTTTTTTTGGATGGAGAAGAAATCTCAGCGTATAATAAAAAGCAGCTGACAGGTTATCGACGTCATGATGTGGGATTTGTTTTCCAGTTCTATAATCTTGTACCGAATCTGACAGCGCTTGAAAATGTTGAACTGGCTGCCCAGATTTGTAAAGAGCCTTTAGATGCAGAAGAAGTATTAAAAGGTGTTGGATTGGGAGACAGATTATCCAATTTCCCAGCGCAGTTATCTGGCGGCGAGCAGCAGCGAGTGGCAATTGCCAGAGCTTTGGCGAAAAATCCAAAGATTCTGCTTTGTGATGAACCAACTGGGGCATTGGATTATAATACAGGGAAATCGGTATTAAAGCTTTTGCAGGATACCTGCCGAAAGGATGGTAAAACAGTGATTGTAATTACCCATAATCAGGCGTTGACTGCAATGGCAGACCGTATTATTACAGTGAAAAGCGGAACCATTACAAAGATGGTGAAAAACGAAAATATTGTGGATATTGCTGATATTGAATGGTAACAGGTGGGAGATATTATGGGATCGAAACTATGGAAATCCACCTTTCGTGAGATCAAACAGAGCTTTGGACGTTTTATGGCGATTTTTGCCATTACAGCGCTGGGAGTCAGCCTTTTTTCCGGGTTGAAGGTAATTCAGCCGGCGATGGTAAAAACGACAGATGGATATTTTAAAGAAAAAGAATTTTATAATTACAGAGTCCTTTCCAATTTAGGGTTTGAACAGGAGGATTTAGATTATTTGGCTGAGCAGGAGGAGGTACGCTTTGCTGAAGGAATCGTTTCTTTTGATATGCTCTGCAGCATAGGAGAGGAAAGTGCAAAAGTCCTTAAAATTTATAATATGCCGGAACGCATCAATGACATAGAACTGCTGTATGGCCGTATGCCGGAGTCTGCAAGAGAATGCGTTGTGGATTCTTCCGTGTACGGAGAAGAAAGTTTGGGGAAGAAGATTCATTTATCAGAGGATAATGAGGAAGATGACCTGGAAAATTTTGCAGTAAAAGAGTTTACGATTGTCGGCATTGCGCAGGCCTCAAACTATATTCAGTTTGAGCGAGGAAATACTTCCATTGGAAATGGCAAGATTGCCGGATTTTTGTATATTCCAATGGATGCTTTTGATGTGGATTTTTATACGGAAATTCTAGTGAAATTCGAAGAGGATTATAAAATCTACAGCGACGAATATGATGCCTATATGGACGAAAAAGAGCCTGTATGGGAAGAACTGGCAGAGCAGACAGCACAGAATCGTTATGACAGAGTTGTTGCAGAGGCTACAGAAGAATTAGAGGATGCAAAAAAGGAGTTTGAAGAAGAAAAGGCAGACGCAGAAGCAGAACTTGAAGATGCAAGAATCGAGCTGGCAGATGCGCTTGAAGAACTGACAGATGCGGAAAAAGAGCTTGCGGATGGCAAGCAGGAACTGGCAGACGGAAGGGCAACGCTGGAAGAGAATCGGGAAAAGTTAGACGATGCAATCTATGATATTGGATATAACAGGGTAGTTTTAGAAAGAGCTCAGAAAGAAGTCGAAGAAAATCGAAAACTGCTTTCGGGAGAAAGAGCAAAACTTTCGGATGCACAGGATCAAATTGATGCTGGGAAAGCGTTGTTGCCAGACGATACAACTGTAGCAACATTAAATTCACAAGTAAGTATTTTAGAATCTTCCTTGGAAGGATATGATTGGCTTAATGAGGAAGAAAAACAAGGAGTAATCGGTGGAATTATTCTTTTAAGTACAAACTTTAATTTGCCACCATTAAAAACTACGCCAACTATCAATGATTTGAATGAACAGTTTACACTGATAAAAGCAGCAGTTACAGAACTAAATAATGGGGTGGCTCAAATTAAAGCAGCACAGGCACAGCTGGATGATGGTAGAAAACAGCTTTCAAAAGCTGAAAAGCAGCTCGATGAAGCTGAAGAAGAAATTGCAGACGGCTTCAAACAAATCGAAGAAGGCATCGACCAGTGGGAAGAAGGCATGCGAGAGCTATCCAAAGCTGAAGCGGAGCTTTTAGATGGTGAAGCAGAGCTTGCAGATGCAGAGAAAGAACTGGCAGATGGATGGGTTGAATACTATGATGGTCTGGAAGAATATGAGGAAGGCTATCAGGAGTTCGTAGAAGAAATCGCAGATGCGGAAGAAGAGATTGCGGAAGCAGAACAAGAGATTGCTGATATTGAAGAACCAGAGAGTTTTCTGCTTGGCAGAGAAACCAATGTGGGATATGTCTGCATGGAAAATGATTCGGCAATTGTAGATGGAATCGCCAATGTATTTCCGGTATTTTTCTATGCGGTAGCAGCATTGGTATGTATCACTACCATGAACCGAATGATTGAAGAACAAAGAACTCAGATTGGTGTTTTAAAGGCACTTGGTTACAGCGAAGCAGCCATCATGGGGAAATATTTATTCTATTCTGGTGCGGCAGCAATTAGTGGATGTCTTTTTGGATATTTCTTTGGAACCTGGTTCTTCCCGATTGTCATCTGGTTTGCTTATAGTACGATGTACGATGTGGCAGATATTATATATGTATTTGATGCAGGAGTGTTAATTTTCTCTTTAGTGGTGTCGATTTTATGCTCCATGGGTGTGACTTTTGTGAGCTGTAAAAATGAACTTTCGGAAGTGGCAGCAGAGCTGATGCGGCCAAAGGCCCCAAAAGCAGGAAAGAGAATTTTCTTAGAATACATTCCGTTTATTTGGAAGCCGATGAAGTTTTTACATAAGGTTTCCTACAGAAACGTATTCCGTTATAAAAAGCGCTTCTTTATGATGGTCATTGGTATCAGTGGATGTACAGCACTTCTGGTAACAGGGTTTGGGATACAGGATTCTATTGCGAATATTGCGAATGACCAGTATGACCGAATCCAGGTGATGGATGTAAATGTGATGCTCGCCGATGAGGTCACAGCGGATACGGAAAGTCTGATAGAAAGTATTGCTGGTGACAAGGTAACGGAATATGCTTATGTAATGGAAAAATCTCTTGATTTGGTAACAGATGAGGCAGTGAAGAGTCTTAGACTGGTAGCAATTGATGAATCAGAGGATATTTCGCCATATGTGATTCTGCCAGATGAAGAGACAGGAGAACTGCTTGAATATCCTGGTGAAGGAGAATGTATCCTGACAAATAAACTGGCAAAAACATTTGACCTGAAGGTGGGAGATACGGTTGTTTTAAGAGATGAAGATAATCATGAAATGAAACTTACCTTATCAGGTATTGCAGAAAACTATCTTTATAATTTCGTCTATATGACAACACAGACCTATAAAAAATGTCTTGGGGAAAAAGCAGAGATTAAGAGTATTTACATGAATGTGGCAGAAAACATAGATCCTCATCAGATGACAGCGGATTTGATGAAGGAAGATGAGATTGCTTCTGCCAGCGTATCATCAGATGCAAAAAATCGATTCTCCAGCATGATTGAAAGCCTTGATTTACTGGTTGGAGTCATCATTGTCTGTGCGGGATTTTTGGCATTTATCGTGTTATATAATCTGACAAATATTAATATTACGGAACGAATCAGAGAAATTGCAACCATTAAGGTGTTGGGATTCTATAAAAATGAGACAGCGTCTTATGTGTTTAGAGAAAATCTGATACTGACGGCATTTGGTGCAGTGGCAGGTCTGGGACTTGGAAAACTGTTCCATACGTTTGTAATGAGTCAGATTCAGGTGGATCAGGTATCTTTTGCAGTGCGTGTGCTGCCAAAAAGTTATATTTTTAGCATTATTCTGACCTTTGTGTTTGCATTGGTTATTAATTTGTTCATGACAGGGAAACTTGAAAAAGTCAGCATGACAGAATCTTTAAAATCTGTAGATTAAATGTGATGGGAAGTTTTTTTTACCTACGCCCACGCAAGGAAAAACAAGAAAAAAACAAGAAAAGTAAGAAAAACAAGAAAGGGGATATCCGATTGGATATCCCCTTAAAAATATCATTAATTAGATGATGTCACCACGTTTTACATATCCTGGATTTTCTGGATCTGCAACGATTTCTTTTGTATGAAGAACGCTAGCGTGTTTGTCAACGATTAAGTTTTCGAGATGTGTTCCATCAGCGATCACTACGTCAGAAGAGATTACACAGTTCTTGATAACACAATCTTTACCGATTGTACATCCACGTCCTACTACAGAGTTTTCAATTGTACCCTGGATTAAGCATCCGTTAGATACTACAGAAGATTTGATTTCTGCTTCTTCGAAGTACTGTGTTGGGCAAGAATCGCTTGTACGTGTATAAATAGGCCATTTTGCATCGAATAATGCTGTTGCATTGTTGTAATCGATGAGAGACATATTTGCTTTGTAAACGCTCTTGAAGTCTGTTAATGTTGCGAAGTAACCTGTATGTTCAACACCGCGAACGTCAAGTTCTGTTAAGCATTTGTTAACGATCTGAGCTAATGTGTACATAGAAGAGATGCTGCGTGCCTTAGCAATTAAGTCAAGGAACAGAGATTTCTTCATTACATATGTATCCATGAAAATTTTAGCAGAAGCTTCTGCACCGCGGTTTCTAGCGATTAAATCAACACCGCTCTGGCGGTTAAGTGATAATACGTCACAGTTTAAGAAGTCTTCGTTTGCTGTTTCAACTGAGTGATACAGAAGAGTGATATCAGCGCCTGATTCGATGTGCTGATCTAATAATTTATTGTAGTCCTGTGTGTAAATCATGTAACCAGGAGCAAGTACAACATATTCTGCTGGAGCTTTCTGAATGCTTTCAAGGTTCTGAGCAAATCCAGTCATGTTTGTGTTGTAGAAGCTTGTTGCAGCACTGCCTTCTGTGAACAGTAACTGAACTTTACCACGTTTGGAGTTGATGTTGTAATGACGTCCGGATCCTAAGTGATCAACTAAAGAACGAGGATTGTTGCTCATTAAAACAGATACATGTTCGATACCGCTGTTGCTCATGTTTGACATTGGGAAGTCGATAGCACGGTAACGTCCTAAGAAGGAGAATGCGCCGATAGAACGGTAGTCCTGCATTCCTTCAACATAAATATGATTTCCTGAAGAACTGATAATACCAAATGCTCTCATTCTATTCTACCCCCTTTACATCCTGTGCAACCAGTGCGATTTCTGCGCTGTCAGCTGCGCCAACAACAGCACCTTTGCCGATAACAACACCATCAGCGATTAAAGCGCGTGTTACAACTGCGCCGTCTTCAACAACTGCGTTTGGCATAAGAACGCTATCGATAATTTTAGCGCCTGTACCAACTTTAGAACCTGTGAAGAGTACAGAGTTAGAAATTTCACCGTCAACTACACAGCCCTGTGTGATGTATGCACGGTTGATATTAGCATTAGCACCGATGTACTGTGGAAGACCAACGATATCTTCTGTGTAGATTCTCCAAGAAGAATCGTTCATATCTAATTCACAGTTAGTGTCTAATAAGTCCATGTTAGCTTCCCAAAGGGAATCGATTGTTCCAACGTCTTTCCAGTATCCGTTGAATTCCCAAGCATAAAGATTTCCGCCATTGTTTAATAATGTAGGAATGATGTCTTTACCAAAGTCATGGTGAGAATCTTCTTTAGCCATATCTTCAACTAACATCTGACGAAGAGTTTTCCAGTTGAAAATGTAGATACCCATAGAAGCTAAGTTGCTCTTTGGTACTGGAGGTTTTTCTTCGAATTCTACGATTCTGCCTGTTTCGTTTGTGTTCATGATACCGAAACGGCTAGCTTCTTTCATAGGTACAGGAAGAACTGCGATAGTAGCGTCTGCTTTCATTTCTTTGTGGTAAGCAAGCATTTTGTCATAGTTCATTTTGTAGATATGGTCACCAGATAAGATTAAGATGTATTCTGGATCATATTTATCTACGAAGTCAATGTTCTGAGAAATAGCATCTGCTGTTCCACGGTAAACGTCTAATGCAGCGTCTGCTTTTTCACGTGGAGGAAGTACGAATACACCGCTGTCGCGTGCATCGAGACCCCAGCGTCCGCTCTGTGAAACGTAGCTGTTTAACAGAACTGATTCATACTGTGTAAGAATACCGACAACATCAATACCACTGTTTGCACAGTTGGAAAGTGGGAAGTCGATAATACGATATTTGCCGCCATAAGAAACGGCTGGTTTTGCAACCTTAGTTGTTAAATCATGTAAACGGGATCCTCGACCACCAGCCAGGATCATCGCTAACATATTACTCTGAGCCATTATAAGTCCCCTCTCTTTCGCTTATTATTTATATTATACAATTATCCACATGATTTTTCCACAAAATTGTTAATGGAATCCGTACCAATAATTTACAAATAATTTTGTTAAAAGTGCACAAAAATAGGATGAATTTTTATAAAAATATTTAAAAAAGATACATGATTTAACTTGTTAAATTGCTAAATTTTGTTTGTTTAAGAAATGCAAGTACAAATACAATTCCTTTGCAGATACTTGTGATTGTCAGTGCCCACCAGATCCCTTTCAGTC
Source organism: uncultured Lachnoclostridium sp. (assembly GCA_964650775.1). Classification (GTDB taxonomy): domain Bacteria; phylum Bacillota; class Clostridia; order Lachnospirales; family Lachnospiraceae; genus HGM12587. The sequence continues at coordinate 16,112 of CAZYUZ010000005.1, forward strand.
CCAACGCAGTATGGCTTAAAAGATAAGCCAGCGGGATTCTGGAACCGGTAAAAATAATGCTGATGATGCTGCAAAGCTTGGTGTTTCCAAGCCCTGAAATCGCACCGCTGGAAACAATTTCCACGCACATAAATGGTTCGCCAATTGCAATGATGGTCAGGTAACCAATCGCAATTGCAATTACTTCCGGTTCGTGGAAGAAAATACCTGCAATTCCTTTTGGGAACAGGATAAAAAGAACTCCGATCAAGGAGCCCCACACCGCAATCGCAGCAGCAGACAAATAATAGCCTTTTTTAACACGATCCATTTTCCCGGCACCAAAGTTTTGGGCTGAAAAAGCATTGAGTGCGGCCGCAAAGCCGTCAGCAACGTTCCAGGTAATGGATTCTATCTGTCCGCCTACTCGCTGAGTTGCAATGGCACCATCTCCAAAGCCCGACACCATACGGGTCAGTACCATGGAAAAAGCACAGTAAAGGGAGCTTTGCAGTGCAGATGGGGAACCAATTTTAAAGATGGTTTTGAAATACTCTTTGTCCGGACATTTGAGAATTTCCGCTGTTTTTAACAGATTCTTTGAGTTTGGACGGTAGATGTCGAAAAGAAGTACGACAGTTACCAAAAACTGTGCAAATACTGTAGCGATTGCGGCCCCCACAACTTCCAGTCTTGGAAATGGTCCGATGCCAAGAATGAGAACCGGATCTAAAACCATATTTGTAACAAGTCCGATAAAATTTGCTTTTAAAGGTGTTTTTGAATCACCTTGTGCGGTATAAAGTCCAGTCAGTGTATAACCAATATAGGAAAAAATGATGAGTCCACAGGTAATCTGCAGATAAAATTTGGCATGAGCCACGGTCTGTGCTGTGTCCAGGTCAAAGAAAGCAACCATCGGCTCCGCAAAGAGGAAAGATACTGCACCAAAAAGTATACCAAAAATGGTTACGACCCAAAGGGATGCAACAGCATATTTTTTGGCTTCTTCTGTATTTCCTTTTCCGAGCTCTTGCGCCATAGGAACTTGTCCGCCCATACGGGCAAGTGCAGAAAGCCCCTGAGAGAGCCATACGTACATTCCGCCAACACCCACACCGGCGACTGCACTGGAGCCTAAAGTACCGATCCATGCAAGGTCAGTGATGCTGTAGGCTGTTGCAAGAAAGGCAGATGCCATGATTGGCAGGGAAAGCTTCATCAGGACTTTGAAAATGGAACCTTCTGTTAAATTCTGCATAGGTAAAACTCCGCTTATTCTTTAGATTTATAATAAAGCATGCAATGACAGTAGCCTTCAAAATCAGGGTCTGCAATCTGCTCTTTAAATTCTTTGCACATACATTTGTTTTCAGGAATGATTTCCAGACGGCATGGACAGTAGCCGTTTTTCATTTTTAAGCCTTCTTTGATGGAAGCTACGAGTTCTTTGTCTTCATTTAATCTGATTGCCATAAATTCACGTCACCTCATAAAAATCGTATAGAGATTATATCATGGTTTTATTTCTTAGGAAACCAGAAAATAAAGCTTAATATTTCATGAAGTTCCTTGTGGCAGAAAACCTAAGTGGAGTATAATAACATTATATAAAGAAGAAAAAAGGACACAGGGGGTGCGCCTATGTTATATAATGCGAAGAATTGTAAAGTTGCAATCGGAAATACACATATGTACTATGCGGTTTTCGGAACTGGAGAAAAGAATCTGATTATGCTCCCAGGGCTTGGTGACGGACTCAGAACTGATAGAAAGCTGGCAGCATTTTATGCACTTTTGTATGGGAAATTCGCCAAAAAATATACGGTTTATGTATTTAGTCAGAAAAGTGTGATGCCGGACAGATATTCTACCAGAAAAATGGCAAAAGACCTGAAGGAGGCAATGGAAGCTTTGGGGATTCAAAAGGCAGATGTCATCGGTGTCTCTTTAGGCGGAATGATTGCACAGCATCTGGCTGCGGATTATCCAAAGCTGATTGATAAACTGGTACTTGTGGTTTCAGCAGCCAGAAAGAATCAGTATACACAAAGCTCTATTTCAGGCTGGATTGAAATGGCAAAGCGTGGTGATTACCGGAAACTGATGGTGGACAATTTTAAAAAAATGTACACGAAACAATATCTGGAAAAGAATAAGTGGATGATGAGTGTTGCCGGAAAGGTTGGTAAGCCGAAGTCTTATGAGCGTTTTATCACCATGGCTTATGCGTGTCTCTATCACGACGCTTATGAAAAGCTGGAAAAGATTCAGGCAAAGACACTTGTCATCGGCGGTCAACTGGATAGAACTGTGGGTGGAAAAGCAGCTGTCGAGCTTGCAGATAAGATACCGGGAGCAGAACTGAAAATGTATGAGCAGTACGGTCATGCCCTGTATGATGAAGCAAAAGATTTTGTTCCAGTGGTGTTAGAGTTCCTGCAAAGATAAAGAATTATGTTGACATAAGAAAATTCCTATTTTATACTAAATGCGGATCATCTGATTGATGGTCCGCAGACAATCAAAGAAATTCCTGTCATGTGGCAGATCGCCACAAATATCCAAAAATATGAAAATTGAAAGAATGCATTTAAATGCCGGTTAATTGCGTTCGAAAGAGAATTGAAGTATGAAAAATTTAATAGGTAATAAACGGTATTTTTGCGCGATGGCGATGTTTTTTGTCATGGCTTGTTTGAGTGCGTGTTCGATTGGTGAAGAGAAAAACATAGTTTATGAAAATGAAGTTTCAGAAGTTTGTGAAGAGATTGAATCGTATGAGCCAGAAATTTCCTTAGAAGAATTTCAGGCACTGGTGGAACAAATGGCTGCCGAAGCAGCTACAGAAGAAGATGTCATTATCGGGCAATACGGAGCTTCAGGATGTGGAGAAAATATTGCCTCCAATTATCAGTCGATCACCAATTTAATCAATGGGTGGCTGAATTCCCAGGGACATAAAGAGAATATGTTAAATGAAAGGAATGTTTATGAAAAAGATATTAAATAGGTTTGGAGTTATGATTTTCATCATTGCCATGATGATACAGACAATGGGCTCCTATGCATATGCAGCAGAAACGTCTGACATTGTGGAAGCGGCAGAAGTGCCGGAGGATATTGATTTAGAAGATGCAGAGAATATTATTGCCTGGATTAAAGAGCATATCCCGGATCAGTTGCAGAAGTTAGCAGAAATGCCCGAAGAATGGTGGGATTCACTTTTGCCAAATCAGAGACGCGTGGCGGAAAATCTGCTGATGCCGGTTTACAGAGGCGGAGAATATATTGTGGAACAGCTTGCATTTACACCGCAGACTGGTGATGAGGTGGCGCATATGAATCTTGCTTCTACAGGGGTTACAGATGGTTATGGAAATACCCTTTGGAAAATCACGAATGGTGGAAGCAACGTGTTTTGTCTGGATCATGGTGCTTCCTGCAAAAGAAGCTATGCTTATGGGAATTTCCAGAAAATGAATGGTGAAGTTGCCCATCTGATTGAAAAATATGGACAATCCAGTACCGTTTCCGGATATATCTGCATTCAGATGGCAATCTGGGCGCTGCTGTCTGCAAGTACAGAGGCAGAAGCCTATGCGTATGCTTACACATGGTATTCAAAAAGCTATGATGAGCAAAGTGCAGCAGCATGGGCGGAAACAACGGTACAGTTTTTCAAACTTGCCAATGGGAAAAACGGGACTGCCTGGAAGGCAGAAGGACCAGCAGGAAGTCAGAGTGTCGGAAAATATGATGAATTTGTAACGACCCCTTATTCCGGAGGCGGCAATGAAGGTGGAGAAGAACCGGGGACAGAGCTTTTGGAGCCGGAATTTGCTTTATTAGAGGATTCTATTGATGTTTCCTATGAAATAAAAGTAAAAAAGACAGACTGGCAGACAAATGTGGGCTTAAAAGGCTGTGTAATCGAATTCTTTGAAAATGGCTCGAAAGTGGATACTGTTACCACGAACAGCAATGGAGATGCGTCTTATGAGACTACAAAATCAGAAACTTTTACCGTAGAATACTGCAGTAATTTTGATTCGTTGACTTCACAGCAGCAGGCAGAAATTTCAGGTTTTACATCTCTTGAAGAAGCAGAAAGTTCGATTGAGGAAGAGAAAGAAAATTTTGCAAATAAAAAATATACTTATAGCTTTAAAGAAAAAACTGCACCAACCGGTTATGTCTGGCAGAAAAATGAAAACTCAGCAAGTATTTCCGGGGATGACAGTGCATCCTTTTCCATTACAAACGAAAGAACTCTCGGTGCAGTGGAACTGATAAAATATGATACAGAATCTGAAAGTTTTACGACACAGGGAGAGGCGAGTTTAGAGGCGGCGGTTTATGGAATTTATGCAGCCGAAAATATCGTGCATCAGGATGGAAAAACGGGGATTCTATTTGAAAAAGACGAACTGGTAAAAACAGCGGTCATTGGAAAAACACCAAAAAGAAATGCAGACGGCTATATTTTAAATACAGATGGCAGCCGCAATATCGAAAATCCAAAAGGAAATATCGCATATGAAGATACTCCTGGAAAAACAATGTTTGGTGATCTGGAACTTGGAAAATATTACATAAAAGAAATCACACCGGCAGAAGGGTATATGCTGGATGAGACGATTTATGATGTGACCTTTACCTATAAAGACCAGATGGTAAAGGTTGAGGTTCGCGATGAAGCGGCAAAAGATGCAGATAATACGTTGCGCATGGATGATGAAAGTACTTCGAAAACGTTATATTCCGGTGATTATGTGATAAAGCAGGGGGTTCAGTTCGTAAAAACGTCAGATAATACCTACCAGACAGAATTAAGACCAATTGAAGGTGCCGGATTTCGTGTCTATTTGATCAGTGACCTGACGGGGGTAAAAAATGGAGATTTAAAACCGATCAGTGGTAGTTGGAGCTCGGAAGATATTATGACATTTTATGATTATGATTTTTCCAAGGAGGCAAGAGCGGTCTTATATAAGAGAAGTGATGAGGAGTGGACAGATGGTGATAAAAAGTGGCTGGAAAGAATAGAGGGAGACAAATATCAGGTCAGAGAAATGTTTTCCAATGCAGAAGGACGCATCGAAACTCCGGAATTACCATTTGGAACTTACGTGATCGTAGAGACAACGACACCTGAAAATCATGTTTGTGCAAAGCCATTTATCGTATATATTACAAAGGATGGTGGTGTGATTTACACAGATGAGACAAAACAGACGATTGAAAAGACTTATACAGAGGAAGAAGGGGTTCGTTACGGAGACCGTAAAGGTACGAAAGAGCGTGAAGGGCGAGTGCTTCAGAAGCAGAGAATTATCAATAATACAATTACGAAGTCATTTCTTAGAGTTGTAAAAGCGGATGAGGAGTTTTTGGAGGAACCGGGAACCTATATTCAGGCAGAACAAATGGTGAGAGGGACGGTTCTAAAAGAAGGTGCGCAGTATCGCTTAAGATGTTTGACATTAGAAATCAGTGAAGAAAGTTTAAAGGCACTGAACTGGAAATATGACATTTTAGGGTATTTAAGTTACTATGATCCAAATGCAAAAACATTGATGGGAACTGTGTTAAATCCTTACACAACGACCTTTTTGAAGAAAGAAGGAAAAATTTCAGACTGCTACATTACCCTGCCACAGGAAATCCCGGTTGGAACTTATGAACTGGAAGAAATTACTGCGCCGGAAGGTTATGTGTTAAACGGTTGGGAACAGGTGGTGCAGGATACAAGTTCCGGAAGAATAGGCGGCTATGAAATTGCAGACTTGCCAAAAGAAAAGGTTGTCTTTACGATTGGGAATGGTGCGGTTTATCCGGATGGTCAGATGGGAACAAATAAATATGCACTATATGACAGCTATGGAAATCTTACCGTGACGGTACTCCAGAAAAATCAGGAGCAGAAAGGAATCGTGGAAGTATACAAACATGGTGAACAGCTGGCAGGAATCAGTGGGGAGAAACATTTCCTGTATGAAGATGCGCCAATCGAGGGTGCGAAATTCCAGATTACTGCAGAAGAGGATATTTACACACAGGAGCTTAAAACAGAACTGTTTGACCAGTATCTGGTGAATACAAAAGATTATCTTCTGTATAAAAAAGGAGATGTGGTCGCGACGATTACGACAGACCAAACCGGCTGGGCATATGCTGCTGATTTATCTATAGGAAAATATAAGATTGTGGAGATTGAAGCAGGGAGTGGATTTGTTTTAAATAAGACGGAAGAAGTGTTTGAAGTCACACCGCAGGAGCAGACAGTCAGCTTTGATTTTCATTATTTGGATTATAGAAATGAACGGCAGAAGCTGGAAATTGGTGTTCTGAAAAAGGATGCTGATACAAAAAATGTGTTAGCGGGTGCCTTATATGGTCTGTATTTGGCGGAAGATATTTGTACCAATATTGAGTATGTGATTGAAGATGATAAGTGGATCATCAGAGATGTTCCGGAAGTGATTGGGGAAAAAGATACGCTCATTGCGATTGCAACTACAAAGGAGGACGGAACAGCGGTTTTTGCAGAAGATCTGCCATTAGGAAAATATTACATCAAAGAATTAAAAGCACCGGAAGGTTATCTGCTGAGTGCAGAAGAGGTCATGATTGACGGAAGCTATGAAAGTACAAAAGGCGGACAGGAAGTAGAAAAGCAGATTTATCAGGCGGTATTTGAAAACAAAACTGCTGAGGAAGAAACACCGGAAGTTCCTGTAAAACCAGAAGGTGGAAATACTCCTGAGAAAAAACCAAAGAAAGAAGAACCAAAAGAGAAAGAACCAGAAATCTATATTCCAAAGAATGAAATTCCGCAATCTGTTGTTAACACGGGAGACTCTGCTAATGCGCTGTTGTGGATTGCAGGCGGATTATTTGCTGTAGCAGGGATGCTTTTTGGCGGAAAAAGTAAAAAGAAATCTTAATTTTCCGGCGGTTTTGTTGACACGCATATGAAATTATATTAACATAAAGTATCGGGCAAATTTACATAAAAGAGAGTGGAAAAAATGAAAAAACGAATCATACTGGCACTTTGTTCTCTTGCGATTGCGGTTGGAGGGATTGGGATGTCCTCCCTTCCTCACGAAGAGCTTCCTGTATCAGAAGAACTTCTGGCAGAAGCAATGGAAGAAGAACCGGAAGTAATGATAGAAGAAGCTGAGGAAATCAAAGTCTGCGAGCTGGGCTGCGGGTTGCCGACAGGTCATGATGGCGAGTGTGTGGTTTCTGAAGTAAAAGAAATCGAAGTTGTTTTAAAAAGCACTTCTATGGAACGTGACTTAAAGGTCAAGTTCGTAGATAAAGCGACTGGAAAGGTGATTTCCGGGGCAGATTTTAAAATGAAGGTGACAAGCCCTTCGAAAACAACGAAAGAATACTCAGACCATGACAAAGATGGTATTATCTGGGTCAAAGACATTGATGGCGGTCAGTATACGGTTACCATGTCTGAGCTTGAAGGATATGTGACTGCGAAAACATTGACAGCAGATGTAAAGAAAAAAATCGAATACAAAGTTGTCGAAATTGAAGATGAAGTGAAAAATGAAAGCCAGGTAGAAGTATCCAAAGAAGATGCGGAATACGGCGGTACAGATAAAGATGAATCTACATCAAATTCGGAAGTGTTAAAAGACACGGTGGAATTTGTGGAATCTTCTAAAAAAGAAGAAACAAAAACGACTGATAAACAGAAAAAAGACGGCTTTGGGCAGCTTGTATATGAAAAGTATAAGCTGGATGTTCTTGGTCAGAAAATGTATGCAAAAATTGAATCTGAGTCAGATGAGTTCCATACATTTGAAAATGGTACATGTACTCGCTGTGGAGTGAAAAAGCAGGCAGAACACGTTCACACGGATTCAGATAATAACTGTGTATGTGATGGATCAGAATGTACAGAAGTGATGCATTCGGAGCTTTCTAATGGAATCTGCAATAAATGTAACGACGTGATCAATGAAACAGAACATACTCATGAGGATGCAGGAAATGATTCTGTATGTGATTCCTGCGGCGGGACACTGGCACATAGCTGTGCAGACACGAACAATGACTGTGTTTGCGACAGTGAAGGCTGTGGATTAGCGTTACATAAAGAAAAGGAAAATGGCATATGTGAAAAATGCAGCGCAGTTGTAAATGCGCAGAACCATGTAACCTGTTCGGATTCAGATGATGAGGATAATATTTGCGATTACAAAAATTGCGGAAAAGAAGTGGTATCTTCTATAGACGAAGATGGAGAATCAGCGCCGGTAAGTGCTTTTGTATTCCGTGCATTTAATTTCCTTCGTACCTCTTCTGGTAATGAGAGATTTATCAAATATGATACATCCAGCGCACCAGTCTACGATACATCCAGTGCAAAGGTGTATGAAACAGAAACTGTTACAACTTACTATGGATGGCAGACCATTGACGGAGCTACCTATTACTTCGATAAAAATGGTAAAAAAGTAACCGGACAGCAGGTAATCCAGGGGATTTCCTATACATTTAGCAGTGACGGCGTTCGTTCCGGTACAATCGGTATCGACGTTTCAAAATACCAGACAGGCATTAACTGGACAAAAGTAAAAAATGCCGGAATTAACTTTGTTATGATCCGTTGTGGTTACAGAGGTTATGGCTCAGGTGTTCTTGTAGAAGACCCGATGTACAGATCACATATCAGCGGAGCAAAAGCAGCAGGGCTTCGTGTAGGTGTTTACTTCTTCAGTCAGGCAATCAATGAAGCTGAAGCGGTAGAAGAAGCAAGTATGGCGGTTTCCCTTGCGAAGAAATATGGTATTAATATGCCAATCGCCATTGACAGCGAATATGCAAATGGAGGTCTTGGCCGTGCAGATGGACTTTCAAAATCTGCGAGAACAGCAGTGACTAAGGCATTTTGTGACACTGTTAAGAGTGCAGGATACACACCAATGGTTTATGCAAGTAAATCCTGGTTCAGTGATCACCTGAATGTATCCCAGCTTTCAAGCTATCGTATCTGGGTAGCACATTATTCGGATAAATGTGGTTACAAGGGAACTTACCACATCTGGCAGAACACCGATAAAGGGAAAGTAGACGGTGTTTCGGGCTATGTAGATATGAATATCAGTTCGATTTAAGTAAGGAGAGAGGATGACATCCTCTCTTCTTTTGTGTTATACTACACATAATTATGAACAGTTCACAAACACTGAAAATAAGATAAGGGAGTATAAAGTGCATATGGTGAAAAAAGATAAAGTAAAGCATTTTGATTTTGCAAAAAAACCAAATAATCCATGCTTTTTAATGTCTGTAGCAAAAGGAGTGATTAGCTTTCCTGATTTAAAGAAAAGAAACTTTAAATTAACAAAAATCAATATGGAATCCATCGAAGGACCTTACCTTCTTCTGGTAACACATTCCTCCATGGTGGATTTTAATATCATGTTGAAAGCAACACATCCTCATAAAGTGAACAATGTAATGACTTTAGAGGGCTTTAATACATATACAGAACCACTGATGCGTTCTCTCGGGGTGTTAGGAACCAGAAAATTCATCAGCGACATACATCTTGTAAAAAATATCAAATATTGCATTGAAAAGCTGGGCAATATTTTTGTACTGTTCCCGGAAGCAAGATATTCTTTAGACGGATGTACTTCCTACCTTCCAAACTCTATCGGAAAAATGGCGCGTATTTTAAGAGTTCCGGTCGTTGTGCTTCGTATTCATGGGAATTTCGTAACCTGTCCACAGTGGAATAAGATCAATAAAAAGACTTATGTAGAAGCAGAAATGATTCAGGTGGTGGATGCAGAAGAAATCAAAAAACTTTCTGCAAAAGAGATCAACAAACGAATCAAAGATAACTTCGAATACGACGATTTTAAGTGGCAGTTTGAGAAGAAGATCAAAATCGACCATCCTCACCGTGCAAAAGGGTTACATTCTTTATTATATAAATGTCCGGCATGTCTTGCAGAATCACAGATGGATTCTGAAGGAACCATGCTCTGGTGCGGAAACTGTAAGAAGTCCTGGGAAATGGATGAATACGGACAGCTGCATGCAGAAGATGGAAATACAGAATTTAAGCATATTCCTGACTGGAGCAACTGGGAAAGGGAATGTGTCAGAAAAGAAATCGAAGAAGGAACCTACTATTTTGAAGATGAGGTGCGCGTAGAGACACTGCCAGGTTCCTTGAAATTCTATAAACAGGGCATGGGTAAGCTGATTCAGACACCGGAAGAAACAAAGGTAATCTGCAAATATTATGGTGAGGATTACGAACTGGTGCGTTCGGCAAAAAGCCTGGAAAGTATGCACATTGAATACGATTATCTTGGGAGAGGAGACTGCGTAGATATTTCCATTCCTGATGACAGCTTCTGGTGTTATTTGACAAAGAGAGATGCGATTACAAAAATTTCCTTTGCTACCGAAGAAATGCATAAGCTGGCTTTGGAAAAAGGTAAAAAAGAATAAGTGAAATAAAAAGGCTTTTGGTCATATATTGTACCAAAAGCTTTTTGTTTATGACAAGTGAATTGACTTGTCAATTCGCTTGTATGGAGGAACTATGAGACCAAGAATTTTCAGAGCATTTGGACTTTTGAGTGTGTTTGGGGCCTGCTACCTGACCGGCGCTACACTGGCAGAGATGAGAAATCTGGAAACGAAAGAAAATGTGTTATCACAGGAAGTTCTTGCGGAGAGCCAGGACTGGGGACTGGGGTTTTCGCAAGAAGGAGCACCGCCTACGGGAATGGCAAGTGCAGAAGAATTAAAAGAATATGAGGCATATTATCTGGGAGATACGTCACAGAAAAAAATCTATCTGACCTTTGATGCCGGATTTGAAAATGGAAATACGGAAGCTATTTTGGATGCGCTGAAAAAACACAACGTAAAAGCCACCTTTTTTGTGGTA